>NZ_JBJDRF010000004.1:0-221994 GCF_044987305.1 Novosphingobium sp. ZW T3_23 | reverse complement strand
GGGCAAGCCCGGTTGGGGCTGGCACCCTGGCCACGGCGGCTGGGATCCGGACGACGGCAAGTCGGACGGCTGCTGAGCCCTTGCAATGACACCGTGGCCGTCGCTTTCGCGGCGGCCACGGCTTCCTGACGCTAATTCAATACTTCGTCGAAGAACGACAGCATCGCGTTCCAGCTCTGACGATCGGCGCTGGCATCGTAGCCGATCGCGGCCATTCCCCGCTCATCGCTTCCCGGATCGGTGAACCCGTGACGGACGCCCGAGTAGGAATGGAAGTGCCAGTTGGCCCCGGCACGGTCCATTTCCTCCCAGAATCCGATCACCTGCTCGCGAGGGACGAGGGGATCGGCATCGCCGTGACAGACCAGGATACGCGCCTTGATCGCGCCCGGTTCGGCGGGAGTGGACGTCGAAAGTGTGCCATGGAAACTGACGGCGGACAGCAGATCCTCGCCGGCACGGGCCGCTTCGAGAACGGCCTGACCGCCCATGCAATATCCGATGCCGAGCAACGGCAGCCCCTCGGCCTCCGGCACGCCACGCAATGCGGCGATGGCGGCGGCAATTCGGCCACGATAGTGGCCACTGTCGGCGCGCAGCTTCTCGGCCAGCGGGAACGAGGCTTCGAAGCTCGCCACCGGTTCTCCGTAGAAGTCCGCGATCAGCGTCAGGTAGCCGAGACCGGCGAGCATCTTCGCGCGCCGCTCGGTGGCTGCGGTTGCGTTGGCGATGGTCGGGAAGATGACGACGGCCGCGCGCGGCGTTCCTGCGGGGCGTGCCAGGTGGCCGGTCAGATCCTGACCGGCGTGGCTGTAGGCGATCGTTTCGAGCATGGTCATTCCGGCAGGAAGTCCGGTACCGAAAGGTAGCGCTCGCCGGTATCGTAGTTGAAGCCGAGCACCCGGCTGCCCTCGGGAAGCTCCTTGAGCTTTTGAGCGATGGCCGCCAGGGTGGCGCCGGAGCTGATGCCTACCAGCATGCCTTCCTCGGTGGCGCAGCGACGCGCCCATTCCTTGGCGTCGGCGGGATCGACCTGCAGCGCGCCGTCGATCGACTGCGTGTGAAGGTTGGCGGGCACGAAACCGGCGCCGATGCCCTGGATCGGGTGCGGGCCGGGCTGGCCACCGGATATGACCGGGGAGAGCGTCGGCTCCACGGCATAAGCCTTGAGCGAGGGCCAGGACTTCTTGAGCGTTTCCGCGCAGCCGGTGAGATGGCCGCCGGTGCCGACGCCGGTGATCAGCACGTCGATCGGAGTGTCGGCGAAGTCTGCGAGGATTTCCTTCGCGGTCGTCTCGACGTGGATTTCCACGTTCGCCGGGTTCTCAAACTGCTGCGGCATCCACGAACCGGGGATGGTTTCCAGCAGTTCCTTGGCGCGCTCGATCGAGCCCTTCATGCCCTTTTCACGCGGCGTCAGGTCAAAACTGGCGCCATAGGCCAGCATCAGGCGGCGACGCTCGATCGACATCGATTCCGGCATCACGAGCACTAGCTTGTAGCCCTTGACCGCGGCGACCATGGCAAGGCCGATGCCGGTATTGCCCGAAGTAGGCTCGACGATCGTGCCGCCCGGCTTCAGGGTGCCATCGGCCTCGGCCGCCTCGATCATGGCGAGGGCAATGCGGTCCTTGATCGAGCCGCCGGGGTTGGTGCGCTCTGCCTTTACCCAGACTTCGTGGTCCGGGAACAGGCGCGAGAGGCGGATATGCGGCGTGTTCCCGATCGTGGCGAGAATGCTGTCGGCCTTCATTGTTCAAGCTCCCATCGTGGTGAGAAAGTTCGGGCGCGGCGGATCTCGGGAAAGGTCCAGGCCCAGATTGCAGTGATGACTATGGCAGCGCCGCCACCGAAAACAACAGCCCCGGTCGCGCCGAGCAGGGCCGCCGCGATGCCGGATTGCATCTCGCCCAGCTCGTTGGAGGCCGAGATGGCAAGGCCGGATATGGCCGAAACCCTGCCGCGTTTGTCGTCAGGCGTGCGCAGTTGCACCAGCGAGCTGCGGATGAAAACCGAGACCATGTCCGCCGCGCCGAGCAGCGCCAGGAAGCCCAGCGACACCACGAAGCTCCGCGACAGCCCGAAGCCTACCGTCATCGCGCCGTAGGCCGCCACCGAAAGCAGCATCTTCACGCCGACATCCTTGGCGAGCGGCTTGAACGACAGCATCACCGCGACGATAGCGGCGCCGGCGGCGGTTGCGGCGCGCATCTGCCCGAGCCCCTCGGGGCCGACGTGGAGGATATCTCGCGCGAAAACCGGCATCAGCGCCGTCGCACCGCCCAGCAGCACCGCGAAAAGGTCCAGCGTGATGCAGCCGAGCAGAAAACGCTCTTTCCAGATGAAGTGGAAACCGTCGATGATCTGGCGCACCGGATGATCGCGGCGGGCTTCCTTCGGGACCGGCGGCAGATTGCGGATGTTCGTTATGCTGAAAGCGGCCAGCGCCATCAGCACGGAAGCTATCCAATAAGGCGTGGCGTGATGCCGCGCGAACAGGAAGCCGAAGGCGGCGGGGCCGATGATGGTGCCGGCCTCGATGGCGATCGAGTTGAAGGCGATGGCGCGGGGGATGAGTTTGACCGGCACGATGTTCGGCGCGATCGCCGTCATCGATGGGCTGACGAAGACCCGCGCAATGCCGTGCAGCGCCGCAAAGACGTAAAGAACCGGCAGGCTGCGCAAGTTCATTTCGGTGACGAGCGCAAGGCCGATGGCAACCAGCACGTCCACCGACATGGCGATCCCCGCAACCTTGCGCCGGTCGAACCTGTCGGCGATGACCCCCGCGACCGGGGTCAGCAGGAAGATCGGCAGAAACTGCGCGAAACCCAGAAGTCCCAGCTGGAACGAGGCTTCCGCGATCGACATGCCGTAATCGGAGCGGGCGACGTCATAGAGCTGATAGCCGATGATGACGACCATGCCGGTCGAGGCGAATACCACTGCGAAGCGGGCAAGCCAGAACTTGCGATAATCGGCGATGCGCAGCGGGGAAGTCGGCTCTGCCGACGCCGGGGGGCTGGGGGTCTCTGTAGTGCTCACGGATGGCTGCATGGCAGCATGTCAAAGCATTGCCAAGACATGCTGCTTATGAGAATTTTTTGCAGCTTCGGGTTTTCGTTCAGTACGTGAACCGCGCGGTGAGGCGCACGTCACGACCGGCGATGGGCACGAAGTCCCGCGTTTCCGAAGCGGCGAGGCGGCCCGTCACGTCCAGCAGGTTGTCCGCCGCCAGGATGAGCGAGAGCGGGCCCTTTTCGCCCCACGGGCGCCAGGTCGCGCTGGCATTCACCAGCGTGAAGGCGTCGGTCGGGTTCTCGTTCTCGGTGACGCGGGTCTGCTTGGCGTTCCATTCCACTTCGCCGCGCAGGGTGAAGGCGGACGAATCGAATTCCAACCCGCCGCGAGCGCGCAGCGGCGGGATGCGGGGCACGGGGCCCATGTCGACCAGACGGGCACGGGTGTAGTCCACGCCGCCATCGGCCTTGATGGCCTTGTCGCCGCCCCATCGCGCGAAGGTCACGCCGCCTTCCGCCTCGATGCCACGGAAGCGGGCAGGGGCCTGGAGGTACTGATAGACCGGGAAGTCCTCGATCACCTCTCCCGTGGGAACGGCGGTGATGAAATTCGAGAAGTTGGTGCCAAACACCGTCACCGAACCCGCGATATCGCCGCCATTGTAACGGAGCCCGGCTTCGATGCCGTCGCTCTTCTCCACCTTGAAGTTCGGATTGCCGCGCTCGTAGGACTGGGTGGCGTCATGCATGCCGTCGACGAAGAGTTCCTCGGCCGATGGCGCACGCTCGCCGTGCGAATAGTTGACCGACAGCGTGACGGTATCGGTAGGATGCCAGGCCACGCCCGCTACACCGGCATATTGGTCGAAGTTGCGACGCTCGCTGGCTGGAACCGTGCGGATCTGCGTGTTCTCGTAGCGCAGCGCACCTTCGAGGTCGAACTGCCCCACTTCCAGGCGTTGCAGGGTGAACACCGCGAAGCGATCGGTGTTGTTGTTGGGCAGCAGCTTTTCATCGCCGGAAATGTCGAGTTGCGAGGACGAGAACTGAACCCCGCTGGAGCCGCTCCAGATGCCGCGCTGGTTCTGGTCCGCCTGAAGCCTGACTTCCATGGCCTTGTTGTGGAACTGGGTGCCGATCTCGCCGCCCTCTATTTCGGCATGCTCGTAGTCCCCGAAAGCGCCGCGTACTTCGAGACGCTTCAGGAAGCCTTCGAGGTTGAGCCCGGCGCGCAAGTCCACGCGGGTCTGCCGCAGGGAAATGCTGGTCGCTTCGGGATCGGCCGAGGGGCGGGGCGGAATGCCGTAATCGTTGGCGAGGCGCTGCACGGAAACGCCGATATCGCCGCCGTCGTCGATGAAGGCCAGACCGCCGCCGAAGGTCCAGCCTTCGGTTCCGCTGTTGGCGATCTTGCCGCGCTGGTTGGCCTGTGCCGTCAACGTTGCTGCGCCGGTAAGGTCACCGGCGTCTGCCAGAGTGCTCGCCTGCGCCAGGGTTTCCGCTCGCAGTTCCGGCGAGAGCACATTGCCACCGACATGAAGGTCGTCGCTGTGGAAGTAGGACGCATCGAGATGGGCAACGAGGCGGCTCGCCAGGCGCACGTTCGTGGCGATGCCGCCGTTCACCATGTTCGCGGCGGTGCCGAAGGAGCCTAGTGCGTCGAGGGTGAAAGCCTTGTCAGGCACTTGCCGGGGAATGCGCTTGTCGATGGCGTTCACCGCGCCGCCCGAAGGGTCGCTGGCGTAAAGCAGGACGCGGGGACCATGGAGAACTTCGATGCGATCGACGTTCAGCGTATCGAGGGAAACGGCGTGGTCGGCCGAAACCGAAGAAGCGTCGAGCGAGCCGATACCGTCGAGAAGCACCTGCACGCGCGGGCCGTCGAAGCCGCGAAGGACGGGGCGCGACACGCCCGGCGCGAAACCGGTACTGGAAACGCCCGGCAGGCTCGCCAACATCTCGCCGATCTGCGGCTTGAGGTCGCGGGTGAGCGCTTCGCCGGAGAGGATGACGGGCGCCGCGATCGGATCGGCGTTGCCCGATATCAGGCGACCGGTAACGATGATTTCCGGCCCGGCTTCCTGCGGGTGGTTGCCCTTGTCATCGGCAGGCGCGACATTTGTCCCAGGCGCGGTTTGCGCGATGGCGGTTCCAGGAATGAGGGCAAGGCTGGAGCTGAGGGCACTGGCCGCTGCCAGCAGGGCGATTCGGGCTACCGGGAAGTTCATGTCGCCTCGCTAATTGCGAGGATATAACATATCAATGCTGAAGTGTTTCCGTCCGGTGAGCCGTTACCTGCGTGAGGCAGGCCGAATTTATCCGGTTAACGGCGCGGACGAAGGCGTGGGTTGGGCTGAACGGTGTCCACCAGCTTGAGGAAATCGTCGATGCGGATGATACGCTCGAACTGGAAACCCGCGCGGCCTTCGTGAGACCAGATCATGTGCGCTTCGATCCGCCCCACCACGGGCAGGCGCATGACCAGCCGCTCGCCGCGATCCAGCGGCAGTTCGCCCTGGGACATGAAACCCTGAGCCGAAAGGTTCACGATGTGGAGATGCAGGTCGCCAAGCTGGCGGTGTTCCGCAATCACTTTGTGCTCGACAGGATGCCGCGCCGCGCGACGTTTGTCGGTTACAGTGAGCTGCGCTCCTGCAGTCATTTCTTTCGCCTCTGTTCTGGTCGTGAGCAGGAACAGTGCATCAAAATGGCAAAGAAACGGTAAACCTGTTCACTTCTGAGCGCAGGAAGGCGGCAAAACGTGCCTACCTAGCGGCAGAACGCCTCGGTTCCGGGGAACCGAGGCGTTTTACTTAGGGAGTGCGCTTTGCCGGACGGGGCTGCGTGGCCCTTACGCCGACTTCAGGACCGCGTGCTTCTTCTTGCCGAGGCTGAGCTTCCGGGAGGCGCCGGGCGACACTTCGATCAGGAAGGCCGGATCGTCCATCGTCACGTCGTCGATCTTCACCGCGCCCTCGGCAATCTTGCGCTTCGCTTCGCCATTGGAGGCGGTGAAGCCCAGTTCGGTAAGCGCCGCGCCGAGGCGGATGCCGTCTGCTGGCACTTCCAGGGTCGGCAGGTCTTCGCCCAGGCCGCCGCCAGCGAAGGTGGTTCGCGCGGTAGCTTCCGCCGCGACGGCGGCGTTCTCGCCGCGGCACAGCTTCGTCACTTCGTTGGCAAGGACGACCTTGGCGTCGTTGATCGCCGCGCCCTCCAGCGCTTCGAGACGCACGATCGCGTCGAGCGGCAGATCGGTGAACAGGCGCAGGAACTTGCCGACATCGCGGTCGTCGCAATTGCGCCAGTATTGCCAGAAATCGTAGGAAGGCAGCATTTCCTCGTTCAGCCACACCGCTCCGGCAGCGGTCTTGCCCATCTTGGCGCCGTCCGCCGTGGTGAGCAGCGGCGTCGTCAGGCCGTGGACTTCCTTGCCATCCATGCGGCGCGTCAGTTCCATGCCGTTGACGATATTGCCCCACTGATCGGAGCCGCCCATCTGCAGAAGGACGCCCCGTTCCTTGTTGAGATGGCGGAAGTCGTAGCCCTGGAGGATCATGTAGTTGAATTCCAGGAAGGTCATCGGCTGTTCGCGCTCGAGGCGCAGGCGCACCGAATCGAACGAAAGCATGCGATTGACCGTGAAGTGCGTGCCCACTTCCTGAAGAAGCTGGATGTAGCCGAGCTGGCCGAGCCAGTCCTGGTTGTTGACCATTACCGCGTCGGTCGGCCCATCACCGAACTTCAGCAGGCGCGAGAAGACCGAGAAGATGCCCTTGATATTGTCGGCAATGGTTTCGTCCGACAGCATCTTGCGGCTCTCGTCGCGGCCGGTGGGATCGCCGATGCGCGTGGTGCCGCCGCCCATCAGCACGATCGGCTTATGGCCGGTCTGCTGGAGGCGGCGCAGCATCATGATCTGGACCAGACTGCCGATGTGGAGCGACGGCGCCGTGGCGTCGAAGCCGATATATCCAGGCACGACCTGCTTGGCGGCAAGAGCGTCGAGGCCCTCGGCGTCCGTCATCTGGTGGATGTAGCCGCGCTCTTCGAGCGTGCGGAGCAGGGATGAATTGTAGGTCATGATGGCCCAGTGCTTCTTGGCTTGGATGGATCGGAGGGGCCGCCTAGCACGAGGGGCGCACAAGATGAAGCGGTTGGTCGCCGGCATCCGCATTTCGGCCGAATCCGGATTGCCAAGATCCGGCCGCTACCTCTAGGCCTCACGCATGGCCGACCTGACCTGCCACCCGGCACATCCTCCCGCCCTTGTCCGCTCCATCGAAACCCGCGTTATCGGGTTCGACGCAAGTTGGCTGCGCATCCGCTGGCGCATACTCGGCGCACAGAAGCTGGTGGTCCCGTCCTTCGCCGGCAAGGGCAGGGCGAACGACCTGTGGCAGACGACCTGCTTCGAACTGTTCCTCCAGCAACCGGGAGGCAGCGGCTACATCGAGTTCAATCTCTCCCCTTCGGAGCGCTGGAACGCCTACGATTTCTCCGGGCGGCGCGAAGGCATGACCGAGCGGCCGATGCCGCGCGAGCCGGAATGCACGATGCGCAAGGGTTCGGATATCGCGGTTTTCGATGTCGCCATTCCCGCCGCCGGCCTGCCGGAGGGACCAATGTTGAGCGCAGTTACGGCGGTCATCGAGGAAGAGGGCGGCGTGAAGAGTTATTGGGCCATGCTCCATAGGGCCGATGTTCCGGACTTCCATGATCCGGCTTGCTTCACGGTTCCGCTTGCGGCACCCACCGGCACATGAAATTCGGTATCGATCGCCTGCTGGCGGACCCTGAACTGCGTAAGCCCCTGGAAGGCCGCCGCGTTGCGCTCGTAGCCCATCCCGCATCGGTGACCGAGGATCTCGTCCATTCGCTCGATGCCCTGATTTCCGCAGGCGTCAACGTGACGAGCGCCTTTGGTCCGCAGCACGGGCTGAAAGGCGACAAGCAGGACAACATGGTCGAGACCGCCGACGAGCGCGATCCGACCTACGGCATTCCGGTCTACAGCCTTTACGGGGAAGTCCGTCGCCCAAGCGCGGCGATGATGGACAGTGCCGATGTGTTCCTGTTCGATCTCCAGGATCTCGGCTGCCGCATCTACACATTCGTGACCACGCTGCTCTACTTGCTGGAAGCGGCGGAAAAGCAGGGCAAGAGCGTGTGGGTGCTGGATCGCCCCAATCCTGCCGGTCGCCCGGTCGAGGGGTTTACCCTGTTGCCGGGACAGGAGAGCTTCGTCGGCGCCGGGCCGATGCCGATGCGTCATGGATTGACGCTGGGCGAGATGGGGCTCTGGTTCATACGGCACTTCAAGCTCGACGTGGATTACCGCGTCATTGCGATGGAAGGCTGGGAGCCCGAAGGTCCGGGTCATGGATGGCCGCTGGACCGGGTGTGGATCAATCCCAGCCCCAATGCCGCCAACCTCAACATGGCTCGCGCCTATGCCGGTACGGTGATGATCGAAGGGGCCACGCTTTCGGAAGGCCGTGGCACCACCCGGCCGCTCGAAGTGCTGTTCGGCGCGCCGGATATCGACGCCAAGGCCGTACTGGCGGAAATGCAGCGCTTCGCTCCGGAATGGCTGACCGGTTGCGCCGTGCGGGAATGCTGGTTCGAGCCGACCTTCCACAAGCATGGCGGAACCTTGTGCAGCGGCCTGATGATCCACGCCGAAGGCAAGTTCTACGATCATCACGCCTTCCGGCCGTGGCGCCTCCAGGCCCTGGCGTTCAAGGCGATCCGGAACCTTTACCCGGATTATCCGATCTGGCGCGACTTCCCGTATGAATACGAGTTCGAGCGCCTGGCCATAGATGTGATCAACGGTGGACCAGGCCTGCGCGAATGGGTCGATGATCCGGCCGCGCTTCCGGCCGATCTCGATGACGCTGCTCGCCGGGATGAAGCCGCGTGGAAAGAGGACGTCGCGGACCTGCTGCTCTACTGAGTTCCGCTAATGGGCCGGTGACTGGCGTGCCGGCCCATCGTTGAACGCCGGCGGCGCCTTGAGCTTGCCGTCGGCCATCATCAGCACCGGGCACCCATCCAGCCGCTTGTCCACCGCGCGGATCAGCGCTGGCTTGCCGTCGTCCGCCTTTGGAGTCGTTCGCCCAGCCGCCGCATTGGCGAGCTGGATGACGTAGCCGCACTTCACTTTGGTGTTTGCGGCGGCGTCCGACTCGTTCGGCGGAGCAGCCGCGAGACTCAGAACGCCCATCGTCAAAATCAGTGCAACCTGCTTCATCGTCGCGCTCCCTTCAAGGGTTGATACGATGATCGCGCAGAACCGAGGGGCCGTAAAGCGTTCCTGTTCTTCCGTCGTGCGAGCGTCAGGGTCGGTCACCCCTTCTTTCGCGTCAGTTCGCGCATGGCGGCGTCCAGGCCGTCCAGCGTCAGCGGGAACATGGCGCCGCCCATGATGTCGCGGATCATGCGGGTCGAGGACGAATAGCTCCACTGGATTTCCGGCGTGGGATTGAGCCACGCCGTGGCCGGATAGGTCTGCGCAACGCGGCCTAGCCAGGTTGCACCGGATTCCTCGTTCATGTGCTCAACCGAGCCGCCCGGATGGCTGACTTCGTAAGGGCTCATCGCCGCATCGCCCACGAAGATAACCTTGTAGTCGTGCCCGAACTTGTGAAGCAGATCCCAGGTCGGAGTACGCTGCGACCAGCGTCGGCGATTGTCCTTCCAGACGCCTTCGTAAAGGCAATTGTGGAAGTAGAAGAATTCCATGTTCTTGAACTCGGCGCTCGCGGCGCTGAACAGCTCTTCCATCAGTTCGATGTAAGGATCCATCGATCCGCCGACATCGAGGAAAAGCAGGACTTTCACGGCGTTGTGCCGTTCGGGGCGCATGCGGATATCCAGCCAGCCCTGCCGGGCCGTGCCCTGGATCGTCTCGTCGAGGTCGAGTTCCTCAGCGGCGCCTTCGCGGGCGAAGCGGCGCAACCGGCGCAGCGCGACCTTGATGTTGCGCGTGCCGAGTTCGCGGGTGTTGTCGAGATTGGCGAATTCGCGTTTCTCCCAGACCTTGACCGCGCGCCCGTGCCTGCCTTCCCCCCCGATGCGGATGCCTTCCGGATTGTAGCCCGAATGGCCGAATGGCGAAGTGCCGTTGGTGCCGACCCATTTGTTACCGCCGGAGTGACGTTTTTCCTGTTCTTCCAGACGCTTCTTCAGCGTTTCCATGATCTCGTCCCAGGATCCGAGCCCTTTGACCTGCTCCATTTCCTCCTGCGAGAAATAGCGTTCGGCAACCTTGCGGAGCCAATCCTCGGGTATCTCGACGGGCTGCTGGCCGTAATCGGTCAACACGCCCTTGAAGACTTTCTGGAACACTTGGTCGAACCGATCGAGCAGGCCCTCGTCCTTCACGAAAGTGGCGCGGCTGAGATAGTAGAACGCTTCGGGTGTACGTTCGATCACCTCGCGTTCCAGCGCCTCCAGCAGCA
Source organism: Novosphingobium sp. ZW T3_23 (assembly GCF_044987305.1). Taxonomy (NCBI): domain Bacteria; kingdom Pseudomonadati; phylum Pseudomonadota; class Alphaproteobacteria; order Sphingomonadales; family Sphingomonadaceae; genus Novosphingobium; species Novosphingobium sp. ZW T3_23. The sequence continues at coordinate 211,511 of NZ_JBJDRF010000004.1, read as the reverse complement.
CGAGATGCTCCTTGAGCGAGGCCGGTATGCCAGCGGCGCGCAGCTCTTCCACGAAGTTCAGCAGCATGTGACATCTCGATCGGCAAGAAAACGGCAAGTCATGCCCCTGCATACCCCAGGCCGCACGTCACGGGAAACGCCTGCCCGATCTTCAGAGGGTAAGCGGAGAGCCGGCATGCTGCTCGTTTCTGGTTCGGGGACGATGGACCAGCGCCACCAGCACGAAGGATATGTACATAAGCAGGTACCATGCGCCGAGCTTGCCCCAGTGAACCATCGCCCAGCCATGCTTCTGGCTCGGATAAACCCAGGCGCGCGAGAACGTGGCGAGGTTTTCCGCGAACCAGATGAAAAGAGCCACCAGGAACCAGCCGAGGAGAAGCGGCATCCATCGGTCTTCCCGCCAGACCCGGAACCAGATGCGGGTGCGCAGGAAAAGAACGCCCAGCGCCGCGAAAAGCGGGATGCGCAAGTCGGGCAACCAGTGATGCGCGAAGAAATTGACGTAGATCGCCACGGCCAGCGCCACTGAGATCTTCTCCACCGGATAGCCAGTGAACCGGAAATCGAAGATCCGCCAGACGCGCGCGATATAACTGCCGACGGCTGCGTACATGAAGCCCGAGAACAGCGGAACGTCTCCGATCCGCAGGAAACTGGCTTCCGGATATTCCCATGAGCCATGCGCCGTCTTGAACAATTCCATCACGGTACCCACCAGATGAAACGCCAGGATGACCTTGGCTTCGTCCAGCGTTTCCAGCCGCAAGGCCAACATGGCGATCTGGATCGCAAGTGCCGCGCAAGTCAGGAAATCATAGCGGGCGAAGGCAGCATCGGCGGGATAGAACAGGTGCGTGGCCACAAGCAGGGCGAGCAAAAGCGCGCCGAACAGGCAGGCCCAAGCCTGCTTGAAGCCGAACAGCAGAAATTCGTATGCCCATGCAGCCGCGCCCGGATGCGGCTCGAACGCCTCCAGGCGCGTCCGGATCGCCGCGAAACGGGTATGCGCCGTGACCGGAGCTTGCCCCGAAGGCGTCATCACGCAGTGGGCGGCGGGGGTGGCTGCCGCGGCCAGCTTTCCAGTGCGGCGTCGAAGATCGCCCAATCTGGAGCATCCTCGGTCCAGATCACCGCGTCCGGCCGCAGACCGTGGCCCGCATCCAGCGCACCGAGACGGAATGTCATCAGATGCGGCCGCGCCGAGCTTTGCGCGTAGATCTGCGTTCCGCAATTCGGGCAGAAATGGAAGGTGAGGGTATTGCCGCTCGCCGAGTTCCAGGTCGACGAACCGAGCCGGCCCTCGATCGAGGCGTCCTCCACCTTGAAGATCGCATTGTTGGTCGGACCGCCGGCGGCGAGTTGCTGGCATTGGCGGCACCAGCATTGGCGCGTGGCCACCGGCTCCCCCCTCAGGCTGAGCGAAATGGAGCCGCAGGCGCATCCGCCCGAATATGGTGCCGTCATGACAATCAGTTCCCCCGGCGCGCCATGAAAGCGAGCCTTTCGAACAGCATGACGTCCTGTTCGTTCTTCAGCAAGGCCCCATGCAGAGGCGGGATCGCCTTCGTAGCGTCCTGATTCTGGAGCACCTCCAGCGGCATATCCTCGCTCAACAGCAGCTTGAGCCAGTCCAGGAGTTCGCTGGTGGAAGGCTTTTTCTTCAGGCCCGGCACGTCGCGAAGCTCGTAGAAGATCTCCATCGCCCGCGTGACCAGCGTCTTCTGGATACCGGGGAAGTGAACGTCGACGATCGCCTGCATCGTCTCGCGGTCGGGGAACTTGATGTAGTGAAAGAAACAGCGGCGCAGGAAGGCGTCCGGCAGATCCTTCTCGTTGTTGGACGTGATGACCACGATCGGCCGCTCTACGGCGGCGACATGCTCGCCGGTTTCATAGACGTCGAATGCCATGCGATCGAGTTCGGCCAGAAGGTCGTTGGGGAACTCGATGTCGGCCTTGTCGATCTCGTCGATCAGCAGCACCGGCAGGCGGGGCGAGGTGAAAGCCTCCCACAGCTTGCCCCTGCGGATGTAGTTGTTGATGTCGTGCACGCGCGCATCGCCCAATTGGCCGTCACGCAGACGGCCGACCGCATCGTATTCGTACAGGCCCTGATGGGCCTTGGTGGTGGATTTGACGTTCCAAGTGATGAGCGGGGCATTCAGCGAGGCCGCGATCTGCTCGGCCAGCACGGTCTTGCCGGTGCCGGGCTCTCCCTTCACCAGAAGCGGTCTACGCAACAGGACGGCGGCATTGACCGCGACCTTCAGGTCGTCGGTGGCGACGTAGCTGCTGGTACCTTCGAAACGCTGCATGTTCGCCTCTTGAATGCCTCGGGCCTTAACCGTTCGCTTAAGCTCTATGGGTGGCGGCGCGGCATGGCAAGCATGGAGCCGGTTGCCTCGCCCCGCCCATGGACTTCGCCGCCGGGGCGTTGCAGACAGGCGCCATGGGGGCTGATTTCCTGAGACGCATGGATTGGTTGGGCGCGCGGCGCGTCACGGCATATCTTCGGCTGTTCGCGGCGGTCAACGCGATCATGCTCGTATGGCTGGTAGCCACTTCGCACGACGGCGTGGACCTGAACGGCTATCTGCTCGGAAGCGACTTCATCAGTTTCTGGACGACCGGGCATATGCTGGTCGATCATGCCAATCCCTATGACGGCGCCGCGCATATCCTGGCGCAGCGGACCTATTATTCGGCGGAAGGCGCTTACACTGCCTTCTATTATCCGCCCTCGTTCCTGCTGTTCTGCTGGCCGCTCGGCTGGCTGAGCTATTTTCCGGCGCTTGGACTTTGGCTGCTGGCGACGGGGGCGTTCTATCTTGCCGTTCTGCGCCGCTGGTGGCGCGATGCCGGGACGGGTGTGCCGCTCTGGTTGCTGTTCGTGGCCTTTCCGGCCGTTCCCATCGTCGTCACACACGGCCAGACGGCCTTCCTGGTGGCGGGCCTGCTTGGGCTTGGAGCATGCCTCGTCCCGGCCAGGCCGTGGCTGGCCGGGGTGCTTTTCGGGCTGGCTACGATCAAGCCGCAGTTCGGCCTGCTGCTGCCGCTGGTCCTGCTGGCGACGTGGGAATGGCGGGTGATCGCGGCGGCCGGAGTGACGGCGCTCCTGCTGGCGCTGCTGTCTGCCGGGCTGTTCGGGGGACAGGCCTGGATCGATTGGCTGGGCGCCAGCGAAAGGGCGCAGGTAGCGATGGCCCACGGCCAGATCGGCTATGGCAAGATGATGAGCCCGTTTGCGGCGTTGCGGCTGCTGGGGGCATCGATGACGGTGAGCTACGTCGTGCAGGCCGTGACGACGCTGGCCGTGGCCTTGCTGGTGCTCAAGGCTTCATGGCGTCGGGACTGGACGCAGGGACTGGCCGCGCTAACCCTGGCGGGGGCGCCGCTCGCCACACCTTATGTGCTGGACTACGACATGGTGATCCTGGCGTTCCCTATGCTCTGGTTGGTAGGGCAGGGGCTCCATGGAAGTTGCCCGGGCGAAGGATGGCGAGACTGGGAACGTCTTGCCCTGTTCGTGGCTTTCGCCGCGCCGGCGCTGGCGCGGCCGTTGGCTCTCCAGATCGGCCTGCCGATCATGCCGCTCGCGATGCTGCTGCTGTTCTGGACCATCCGGCGCCGCGTAATGGCAGCGCCGAGCTGACCCGAGCAGGCCTTACGCGTCGATCAGTTCCGGATCGATCTCGCCCGCCCGGTTCTGGATGAACTGGAAACGGTGTTCGGGATTGCGGCCCATCAGGCGGTCCACCAGATCCTTCACCGCCGCACGGTCCTCATACTCGGGAGGCAGGGTGATCCGGATCAGCGAGCGGCTTTCAGGGGACATCGTCGTTTCGCGCAGCTGGCCGGGGTTCATTTCGCCAAGGCCCTTGAACCGGCCCACTTCGACCTTCTTGTTCTTGAACACCGTCGCTTCCAGTTCGGCACGATGGGCATCGTCGCGGGCGTAGGCCGAAGTCGAGCCCGCCGTCAGCCTGTAGAGCGGCGGCTGGGCGAGGTAGAGGTGGCCGCGCCGCACGATGTCCGGCATCTCCTGGAAGAAGAACGTCATCAGCAGGGTGGCGATATGCGCCCCGTCCACGTCGGCGTCGGTCATGATGATCACGCGGTCGTAGCGCAAGTTGTCGGCGTTGCAGTCCTTGCGCGTCCCGCAGCCGAGCGCGAGGCCGAGGTCCGCGATTTCCGAGTTCCCGCGAATCTTGTCAGCCGTGGCCGAGGCGACGTTGAGGATCTTGCCGCGGATCGGCAGGATCGCCTGGGTTTTTCGGTTACGCGCCTGCTTGGCAGAGCCACCTGCCGAATCGCCTTCGACGATGAAGAGTTCGGTTTCGCCCTCGCCTTCGCCCGAACAGTCGGTGAGCTTGCCGGGAAGGCGCAGCTTGCGCGCATTGGTGGCGGTCTTGCGCTTGACCTCGCGCTCCGCTTTCCTGCGAAGCCGTTCGTCCATGCGCTCCATCACCGAGCCGAGCAGCGCCTTGCCGCGTTCGAGGTTGTCGGTGAGGAAATGGTCGAAGTGGTCGCGCACCGCCGCCTCCACGAGGCGCGCGGCCTCCGGACTGGTCAGTCGGTCCTTGGTCTGGCTCTGGAACTGCGGATCGCGGATGAAGACCGAGAGCATGATCTCGCTGCCGGTCACCATGTCGTCTGGCGTGATGTCCTTGGCCTTCTTGGCCTGCCCCACGAGGTCCGCGAAGGCGCGGATGCCCTTGGTCAGGGCTGCGCGCAGGCCCTGTTCGTGGGTGCCGCCATCCGGCGTGGGGATGGTATTGCAGTACCAGGAGTACGCGCCATCGGAATAGAGCGGCCAGGCGATGGCCCATTCCACGCGGCCCTGTTCGGAGCCGTCATCCCCGCGCGGGAAATCCTGCGTGCCGGAAAAGAACTGCGCAGTCACGCATTCGCGGCTGCCGACCTGCTCGGCCAGATGGTCGGCCAGGCCGCCGGGGAACTGGAAGGTGGCTTCGGCCGGAACGTTGTCATCCGCCAGCGAAGGGGCGCATTTCCAACGGATTTCCACCCCGGCGAAGAGATAGGCCTTGGAGCGGACCAACTTGAACAGCCGTGCGGGTTTGAACTGCTGGTCCCCGAAGATTTCGGTATCGGGCGTGAAGGCCACGGCGGTGCCGCGCCGGTTGGGCGCCGCGCCGACCTTCTGCAAGGGCCCCAGCGTCGCCCCGCGCGAGAATTCCTGCGCGAAAAGCTCCTTGTTGCGGGCCACTTCGACGCGGGTATGGCTGGACAGCGCATTGACCACCGAGATGCCGACGCCGTGAAGACCACCGGAAGTGGCATAGGCCTTGCCCGAGAACTTGCCGCCCGAGTGCAGCGTCGAGAGGATCACTTCCAGCGCCGACTTGCCGGGGAACTTGGGATGCTCGTCCACGGGAATGCCGCGACCGTTATCGGTGATCGTCAGGCGGTTGCCCTCATCGAGCGTGACCTCGATGCGGTTGGCGTGACCGGCCACGGCCTCGTCCATCGCATTGTCGAGCACTTCGGCCGCGAGGTGGTGCAGGGCACGTTCGTCGGTGCCGCCGATATACATGCCGGGTCGGCGGCGGACGGGCTCGAGCCCCTCCAGAACCTCGATCGCGGAACCGTCGTAGGATTCCCCGGCCGAGGACGGGAGCTTGTCGAAGAGGTCGTCGGACATGGAGGGGACTATAGGGTGCCTAAACCCGCGATCAAGCACGGGTTTGAGCTTATCCGCAATGAGATGTTCGCTTTCTGATCCTTTCGCTCCCGGAGAGGGGCAATTACTTGGCGAAGCCGCTGGGTGCCGCGCTGATCACCTTGACCGCGCCGCCTTCCACCGCGCGCACTTCCAGGGCGCGCTCGATCAGGCCGGTCTTGCCGAAGCGGAACGGTCCGTCGACGCCGAGGAAACCGCCGGGATCGAGCATCTCGGCAGCCGGGAAGGCCTTGCCGGGAACCCAGTCCCGCGCGACGCGCAGGGTCAGGAGCACCGAATCGTAACCCAGCGTGGCGATCCGGAACGGCGCCGCGCCGAAGCGGGCGCGGTAGCTTTTGGAGAACTGCGCGAAGCGGACATCGGACACGGTGGAGAACCATGCTCCGTTCAGAGCGGGGCTGGTCGCCAGTTCACGCTCGCCACCCCAGAGTTCGGTTCCGAGCAGCCGCACGCCCGCGCCGCCGCCCGCAGCGCGGTAGGTAACCGCTGCCTTGGCCGAAAGGCTGCCGCTGTCGGCAATGAGCAGGGCACCGTATCCGCTCTTGGCCTTGATCCGGTTCGCGGCGGCGCTGATCGAGGCAGCCGAACGGTCGTAATTCTCCATGGCGACCACCGTGCCGCCGGCCCCGCGCACCGAGGCGAGCAGCGAGGTGCTGACACGCTCGCCGTAATCGCCCTTGGGGACCAGCGCGGCGAAAGTGGTCACGCCCTTGCCGCGCGCATAGGCGACGGTACGGGCGATCGACTGGCCGGGGAGGTTCCCGATGATGAAGACGTCCTTGCTCGCGGCCTTCTCGTCGTTGGAGAAGGAGATCAGCGGCACGTGCGCGGGCTTCGCGACTGCCGCCACCGCGGCGATGTCGTCCGAGAGCAGCGGTCCGAGAATCAGCTTGTTGCCGTCGGCCAGGGCACGGCGTGCGGCTTCGCCCGGATTGGTGCCGGTATCGTAAGTGGTGATGCGCAGGTTCTTCGCGCCGGTATCGAGCAGCGCCATGTTGGCGGCATTGGCCAGCGACTGGCCGACGCCTGCATTGGGCCCGGTGGTGGGCACCAGCAGGGCCACGCGGTGATGCTGGGTATCGGTGGGGATATCGCCTTCCGGCTGCGTGGGCGCCGGGGCAGGCGCCGGGGCGGGTGCCTTGGGGACCACGGCGCAGCCCGCCAGGGCCGCCATCGCTGCCGCCGCGAGAAGATTGCGTCGGTTGAGGCGATTATAGAACATTGCTTGCCGCTCCCCTAGTACCTGGGCCATGAGTTCCCGTGATGGAACACACTCTCTCTTCAGGCCTCTACATAGTGGCCACCCCGATTGGCAACCTCGGGGACATTACCTTTCGCGCCGTGGAGATTCTCAAGGGCGTTAGCGCGGTAGCCTGCGAGGATACGCGCGTTACCGGAAAGCTGCTGCACCACCTCGGCATCAAGCAGAAGATGATCCGCTACGACGATCATGCCGGGGAGGGCGATCGCGAGCGCCTGCTGGCATTGATGGAGAGCGAACCCGTCGCCCTCGTCAGCGATGCGGGGACGCCGCTGATATCCGATCCCGGCTACCGGCTCGTGAAAATCGCGCGCGAGCGGGGCATTCCGGTCACCAGCCTGCCGGGCGCCAACGCGGCGGTGATGGCGATGACGCTCTCCGGGCTGCCCAACGACCGTTTCCTCTTCGCCGGATTCCTGCCGAACAAGGCCAAGGCCCGCGAGACGGTGCTGGCGGACCTCGCGAAAGTCCCGGCAACGCTGATCTTCTACGAAACGGCACCGCGACTGGAGGATTCGCTGGAGGCGATAGGATCGGTGCTGGCCGGTCGGGAAGTTTCGGTGGCGCGCGAACTGACCAAGAAGTTCGAGGAATGCCGCACCGGCACGCCGGTAGACCTTATCGCCCATTACGCCGCGCATCCGCCGAAGGGCGAGATCGTCCTCATGGTCGGGCCGCCGGGCGAGGAGCCGATCGGCGAGATCGACGTCGATGCCCTGCTGCGGGCCGAGCTTGCACAGGCAAAACCCTCTCAGGCAGCGTCGAGCGTGGCGAAGGCGACCGGGCTCGACCGCAAGATGCTCTATGCCCGGGCCATGGAGCTGAAATGAGCGAATGGCGATGAGCCAGCGCCGCGCGGAGGCGGAGCGCAAGGGGCGGCGCGGCGAAGCCATGGCCGCGTGGTACTTGCGGCTGACGGGCTGGAGCATCCGTGCCACGCGGGTGAAAACCCCGCGCGGCGAAATCGATATCGTGGCCCGGCGCGGCCGTACCCTGTGCTTCGTCGAGGTGAAGTGGCGGGCGCGTCAGGCCGATCTCGACCAGGCGATCGATGGTTATCGCCTGCGCCGCGTGGCCGCCGCTGCCGAGGCTGTCGCCCACCTTCACCAGAGGCCCGGCGACGACCTGAGGATCGATGTCCTGTTGCTGACGCCGCGTCGTTGGCCACGCCGTATCCTCAATGCCTGGCAGCCGGGGGCATGAGGCGCCGCGAAACCATTCGCGCCCGCCGCCGATTTTGACTAAGCCGCATTTCCGTAAGATACCGCTTGGTACATATCCGCGAGGACCAGACTTTTCATGACCTTACGCATCGCTGTTCAGATGGACCCGCTGGAATCGATCAAGATCGCGGGTGATTCCTCTTTCGCGCTCATGCTCTCGGCACAGGCGCGCGGGCACGAACTGTTTCATTACGACGTGCGCACGCTCGCCTATGACGCGTCTTCCGGCGCTGCGGGGCGGCTGACCTGCTGGGGGGCGCCGGTGACGGTGCAGCGCATGCAAGGCGCGCATTTCACGCGGGGAGAATACCGCCTGATCGACCTCGTGGCCGACATCGACGTCGTGCTGATGCGACAGGATCCGCCTTTCGACCTCGGTTACATCACCGCCACGCACTTGCTGGAACGGCTGGCCGGGCAGACGCTGGTGGTCAACGATCCCGTCTCGGTCCGCAATGCGCCCGAGAAGGTCTTCGTGCTGGACTACGCGCGGTTCATGCCGCCGACCTTCATCGCCCGCCGCATCGAGGACGTGCGCCTGTTCCAGCAGCGCAACGTGGAAGCCGGGTTCGGAGGCGACCTCGTGATCAAGCCGCTCCATGGCAACGGCGGCAAGGCGGTGTTCCGTGTCCCCGCCGATGGCAGCAACCTCGGCGCGCTGATCGAGATGTTCGAGAACGCCTGGGTGGAACCGTTCATGGTCCAGCCGTTCCTTCCCGATGTCGCCGAGGGGGACAAGCGCATCGTGCTCGTCGACGGCGAGTTCGCGGGCGCCATCAACCGCAAGCCGGGCGCGGGCGAGTTCCGCTCCAACCTGGCGGTGGGCGGTTCGGCCGAGGCCACCGGGCTCACTTCGGCGGAAGAGGAAATCTGCGCGGCGCTTGCCCCGGAACTCAAGGCGCGCGGCCTTGTTTTCGTGGGCATCGACGTGATTGGCGGAAAATGGCTGACCGAAATCAACGTGACCTCCCCCACGGGCATCGTCGCCATCGACCGGTTCAATGGAACCGATACCGGTGCGAAGATCTGGGACGCGATCGAGGCACGCCACGCCGCGATGTAAGCATTCCGGCGGAGCCGACAGGCCATGAATGAGTGGGTCTTCTCGCTCATCGAGGGAGGGGGATACTGGGGTATCCTCTTCCTCATGATGCTTGAGAACATCGTGCCGCCTATCCCGTCCGAGCTGATCATGGGCGTTGCCGGCATTGCCACGGCAAAGGGCCGCATGGATTTCGCGCCCGTTCTGGCAGCGGGAACGGCGGGATCGACACTGGGCAACTACGTGCTCTTCCTCGCGGCCGATCGCCTCGGCTACGAGCGCCTGAAGCCCTTCGTGGACCGCTGGGGGCGCTGGCTGACGATGGACTGGCATGAAGTGGAGCGCGCGGGATCGTATTTGCGCAAGCACGGACACTGGGTGGTATTCGTGGTGCGTTTCATGCCGATGTTCCGATCGATCATCTCGATCCCCGCCGGGCTCGCGCATATGCGCCACGGGACGTTCCTGCTCTATACCGCTGCGGGCGCGGCGATCTGGAACACGTTGCTCATCCTGGCGGGCCGGTGGCTGGGCCAGCGCTTCGTCGAAGCTGAAACCTGGATCGGCTGGGCGACGCTTGTCTTCGCCGTGGCGGCGGCAGTCTGGTACTTCTGGCGGGTGTTGACCTGGAGACCTTCCGCAAATGGCGGAAAAGACCAGTAAGGGTAATATTGATCAGATTCGTACAAGAGCTACGGTATCGCCCCTAGAAACAATCCCGTAGTATTCGCTGCGCAACCATTTGGGAGCGGGGTTTATGTCCAAGAGATTGGCAGCGGAATTCTTCGGTACTTTCTGGCTCGTATTCGGCGGCTGCGGTTCAGCGGTCCTTGCAGCGGCCTTTCCCGATCTTGGCATCGGCTTCGCCGGCGTGGCTCTGGCTTTCGGCCTTACGGTCGTGACCATGGCCTACGCGGTGGGCGGCATTTCGGGCGGGCACTTCAATCCGGCCGTTTCCCTGGGTCTGGCGGTGGGAGGCCGGCTCGACTGGAAAGATCTCATTCCCTACTGGGTCGCGCAAGTGCTTGGTGCCATCGTTGCGGCAGCGGCACTTTATGCCATCGCTTCCGGCAAGGCGGACTGGACCGCCGGAGGTTTCGCCACCAATGGCTACGGCGAACTCTCTCCGGGCGGCTACGCGCTCTCTTCAGCCCTTCTGATCGAGACGATCCTGACGGCGGGCTTCCTTATCGTCATCCTGGGTTCCACGTCCAAGATCGCGCCAGCCGGTTTCGGCCCGCTCGCGATCGGACTGGCACTGACGCTCATCCATTTGGTCGCGATCCCGGTCACCAATACTTCGGTGAACCCCGCACGTTCGACGGGCGTCGCCCTTTTCGCGGAGACGGCGGCGCTCGGCCAGCTATGGGTGTTCTGGGTGGCTCCGCTGATCGGTGCCGCAATCGGCGCGCTGATCTGGCGCGGCCTGCTGGCGCCCGACGAAGGCGCTCTCTGACTGACCGCCAAGGACGGATGGCAATTCAGGTCAGGTGGAGCCGAGAAGTGTGATTTTCGAGTATCGGAGCGCAGCGGACTTTCGGTCCGTGAGCACAGAAACGCAGGAAATTGCGCTTCGCAGGCCCGCATGGGCTGAATTGCTGTCCGTCTACCCCTGCTCGCGCGGATGGGCGTTGCGGTAGACGTCGAGTAGGGTAGCCGCATCCACCTTGGTGTAGATCTGCGTGGAGCCGAGGCTGGCATGGCCGAGCAGTTCCTGAAGGCTGCGCAGGTCCGCGCCCGCACCCAGCAGATGCGTGGCGAAGCTGTGGCGCAAGGCATGGGGCGTGGCGCTGGCCGGTAGTCCCAGCAGGACGCGGGCGCGGGCGACGGCTTTCTGGACCATGCCTTGTGATAGTGGCCCACCCTTGGCGCCCCGGAAGATCGGCGCGTCTGCGGCCATCGGCCAGGGGCACTGCCGCAGATAGTCCGCCACGCCCTCGCGCACGATCGGCAGGAGCGGGGCCATGCGCTGCTTGCCGCCCTTGCCGGTCACCATGAGCGTCTCGCCCAGCGGCAGAGCCGCTCCGGTGACGGCAAGAGCCTCGGCGATGCGCAGGCCCGCGCCGTAGAGCAATAGCAGCACGGCCCGATCGCGCGCGCCGATCCATGGCTCGCGGGCCTCTTCCTCGACCATCGCGGCGAGATTGACGGCTTCGTCCGGCGTGACCGGGCGCGGCAGGCCCTTCTTGACGCGCGGCCCGCGCAGGCGCGGCGCGGCGGCATGAGCCACGCCCGCCTGCTCGCGGGCGAAACCAAGGAAGCTCTTGAGCGCGGAAAGCTCACGCGCGGCGGAGGTATTGCCGATCCCGTCCTCGCGGCGCTCGGCCAGGTGAAGGCGCAGTTCCGTCGCTTCCAATCGTGCGAGTGCCGCCCAGTCGGCAGGCCTGGCGCTATCGATAAGCCGCGCGGCGGTAGCCACATAGGCCCGTACCGTGTGCGGGCTGCGCCGCCTGCCGTTCTTGAGGTGGTTGCCCCAGGCTTCGAGCAGGTCGGCCTTGGTCATGGACCTCAGGGCTCCACCAGATCGAGGGGTACGATCTCGCCCAGCAGTCCGTCGAGCAGCGGCATGCCCTGCTCGGTGACATGCAGCCTTGCCCCCTGGCGCCGAACGAGGCCCTGCTTTTCGTAGAACGCCGCCTTGGCGGGATCGCAAAGCTCCACAGCGTCCAGACCGAAGCGCGCTGACATGGCATCGAGATCCACGCCTTCGCGCAGGCGCAGACCCATGAGCATGGCCTCGCTCGCCTGCTCCCGGCGACCGAGATCGCGATGCTCGTTGATGCCGTGTGCGCGGAGGTCGATGGCTTCGAGCCAGTTTTCGGGCTTGCGGTGGCGGGTGGTGGCAACGCCGCCGCGCCGTCCATGAGCGCCGGGCCCGATGCCGCAATAGTCCTGATAACGCCAGTAGGTGAGGTTATGGCGGCTCTCTTCCCCCGGACGGGCGTGATTGCTGATCTCATAAGCCGGAAGGCCCGCGCTGGCCGTCATCTCGCGGGTCAAGGCGAACATGTCGGCACAAGCGTCTTCGTCCAGCGGCTCGAATTCGTGCTGGCGTACCATGGTGGCGAACTTCGTGCCCGGCTCGATGGTGAGCTGGTAGAGCGAGAGGTGTCCCGTGCCGTAGGACAGGGCATGGGACAGTTCGGCCTGCCACTGGTCCAGCGTCTGGCCCGGACGCGCGTAGATCAGGTCGAAGCTGACGCGGGAGAAGCGCTTCTGCGCCACTTCCAGCGCCTTCAGCCCCTCTTGCGCGTCGTGCAGCCGGCCGAGAAAGCGAAGGGTCTGGTTGTCGAGCGCCTGCAGGCCCAGCGAGACGCGGTTGACGCCTGCCGTGGCCAGCGCCTCGTAGTTGCCCGCCTCGACCGAGGAGGGGTTGCCCTCCAGCGTGATCTCGATCCCGTCCGAAAAGCCCCAGAGCTTCTCCGCCTCGTCCAGCAGGCGCGCGACGAGGGCAGGGGGCATCAGCGAAGGCGTGCCGCCGCCGAAGAAGATCGAATCGAGCTTCTCCCCACCCGCGACCTCGTGCTCGCGGCGCATGTCCGCCAGCAGGCCGGCCTGCCAGCGGTCATGCTCCACCCGCTCGCGGACATGGCTGTTGAAGTCGCAATAGGGGCACTTTGCGAGGCAGAACGGCCAGTGGATATAGAGCGCGCGGGCCATCGTGTCAGATTAGCCCGGGAACTGCTCCGCGACCAGCTTGGCGAAAGCGTCGGCGCGGTGGCTGATCTCGTGCTTCTTCTCGGGCGCGATCTCTGCGAAAGTCTGGTCGAGGCCGTCCGGCACGAAGCAGGGATCGTAGCCGAAGCCCAGCTTGCCGCGCGGCGGCCAGGTGAAGGCGCCGTTGGAGCGACCTTCATAGACCATTTCCTCGCCGTCCGGCCAGGCGATCGCCAGGACGCAGGAGAACCAGCAAGAGCGGTCCACATCCGGTCCCTGTTCGCAGAGCAGGCCTTCGACCTTGCCCATGGCCATGAACCAGTCGCGACCGGGTTCACCCTCGAACCACTGCCGCTCAGCCCAGTCGGCGGTGTAGACGCCGGGCCTTCCGCCCAGCGCCGTTACCGAGATGCCGCTGTCGTCGGCCAACGCGGGAAGCTGCGCGGCCTTGGCGGCGGCATGGGCCTTGAGCAGCGCGTTCTCGACGAAGGTGGTGCCGGTCTCTTCGGGCTCGGGCAGGCCGAGGTCTCCGGCGGAAACGCAGTCGATGCCGAAGGGCGCGAGCAGTGCGGAAATTTCCCGCAGCTTGCCCGCATTATGCGTGGCAATGACGAGGCGTTCTCCGCCCAGGCGGCGATTGCTCACCGGCCGACGGCCTTGGCCTGGGCGGCGAAGATGCCGTCGCAACCGATGCGGGCAAGGCGGAGCAGGCGCAGCAGGCCTTCCTCGTCGTAAGTGGCGCCTTCGGCAGTTGCCTGGGCTTCGGCGATCTTGCCGCCTTCGATCAGCACGAAGTTGGCGTCGGCATCGGCGGCGCTGTCCTCGATATAGTCGAGATCGAGCACCGGCGTGCCCTGGCAGATGCCGCAGGAGATCGCAGCGACGCGGCCGGTGATCGGATCTTCCTTGATCTTGCCTTCGGCCATCAGCTTGTCGACGGCGAGGCGCAGCGCCACCCAGGCGCCCGAGATCGAGGCGGTGCGGGTGCCGCCGTCTGCCTGGAGCACGTCGCAGTCGAGCACGATCTGTCGCTCGCCGAGCTTCTTCATGTCCACCACGGCGCGAAGCGAGCGACCGATCAGGCGCTGGATTTCCTGCGTACGGCCGGACTGCTTGCCCTTGGCGGCTTCACGGCTGCCGCGCGTGTGGGTGGCGCGGGGAAGCATCGAGTATTCGGCCGTGACCCAGCCTTCGCCCTTGCCGCGCAGGAACGGCGGAACCTTTTCCTCGACCGAAGCCGTGACGAGAACGCGGGTATCACCGAAGGAAATCAGCACCGAACCTTCGGCATGCTTGGTGAAGCCGGTCTGGATGTCGATAGCGCGCATCTCGTCGGGGGTACGGCCTGAAGGTCGCATGTGTGATCCTTTGCTCAAGTTCTGATCGTCGATTACCCGCGCGCCCCTAGAGCATTTTCGCGGCGAGTGGAAACACCTCGGACGAGAAAATGCGCGCAATCGAATGGCTCCCGCGCATTTGCCTTGAGACGCCCGGTTTACGCCCTAGATTGTGCCGGAGATGCCGACACCTCCGATCACCGAACTGTCCGATCGCGCCCGCGAGATTTTCCGCCTGGTGGTGGAGGGATATCTGGCGACCGGAACTCCGGTCGGGTCCAAGACCCTGGCCGGGCCGGGCGGAGTCAGGCTGTCCTCGGCCTCGATCCGGTCGGTGCTGGCCGACCTCGAATCGTTCGGACTCCTTGCGGCGCCGCATACGAGCGCGGGACGCTTGCCCACCGAGGCCGGGCTGCGCCTGTTCGTGGACGGCATCATGCAGGTGGCCGAGCCGACCGTGGAAGAGCGCCTGGCCATCGAAAGCCGGATATCCTCGCCCGGTCCGATCGAGGCCGCGTTGGAGGCGACCAGTGCGCTGCTCTCCAATCTTACATCCGGCGCGGGCGTCGTCATGGTGCCGCGCCGCGAGCCGCGGTTGATGCATCTCCAGCTCGTGCCGCTGGGGCCGGGGCGGGCGCTTGCCGTGCTGGTGGGGGAAGACGGCGCGGTGGAGAACCGCATTGTCGAGTTCCCCGCCACATTGCCGCCGGGCGCGCTGGAGGAAGCCTCGAACTACATCACCGCGCATCTGGCCGGTCGCACGCTCGGCGAAGCGGCTCGGGCCATGCAGGCGGACATCGCCACGGGCAAGTCGGCGCTCGATGCCGCAAGCCGCGATCTGGTCGAGCGCGGCCTTGCGGTGTGGAGCGAGGATGCCATGGCCCGCCCCGTGCTGATCGTGCGGGGGCAGGCCAACCTGCTGGACGAAACGGCGCTGTCGGACCTCGAACGCGTGCGCTCCCTGCTGGACGACCTCGAAAACAAGCAGTCGGTGGCCGAGCTGCTGGATCTGGCGCGAGAGGCCCAGTCAACGCGCATCTTCATCGGCTCGGAGAACCGGCTTTTCGCCCTTTCCGGCTCCTCGGTGATCGCTTCTCCCTATCGCGACCGCGATGGCCGAGTGGTCGGCGTGGTGGGGGTAATCGGGCCGACCCGGTTGAATTATGCGCGCGTCGTCCCCATGGTGGACTTTACTGCCCAGAGCCTGGGCAAGCTCATCGGATAGTTGGAACCTTACACTAATGACTGACGACAAGACCCAGCCGCCAGAGGGTCGGACTGTAGATCCCGCCATCGCGGAAGAACTGAAGGGCGTGCCTGAAGACATGATCGACAGCGAAAACGATGGCGGCGAACTCGCCAAGCTCCGTGAGGAACTGGAAGTCGCAAAGCAGGACATGCTTTACGCGCGCGCGGAAACGCAGAACGTGCGTCGCCGGCTCGAAAAGGACATCGCCGACACCCGCGCCTATGCCGCGACTGGCTTCGCCCGCGACATCCTCTCGGTGGCCGACAACCTGACCCGCGCGCTCTCCGCCATCCCGGCGGACCTGCGCGAGGATGAAAAGCTGAAAGGCATCGTCGCCGGCATCGAGGCGACTGGCCGCGAAATCGACAAGGTCTTCACCAATCACGGTATCACCCGCGTGGCGGCCGTAGGCCTTCCGCTCGATCCCAACCAGCACCAGGCGATGATCGAAGTACCCTCGGCCGATGCCGAGCCCGGCACCATCGTGCAGGAGCTTCAGGCCGGCTACATGATCAAGGACCGCCTCCTGCGTCCGGCCATGGTGGCCGTGGCCAAGAAGCCGGACTGATCCGGGGGGCGCTGAGCGTTTTGGGAGGGTTTTGAGAGCACTTTGGAACCCTCCCGCATTGGGGCCGTTGAACAGGTAGGAACCTGATTTCAGCGGAGAGATCCCATGCGAATGCTCATTCTTCCCATCCTCGCCGCCGGTGCCCTCGGCATGGCCGGTTGTGCCAGCAACTATGGCGGCGAAGGCGCTCTGGCCGGTGGCGCGCTTGGCGCGGGCGTCGGTGCGCTGGCCGGCGATGCCGTTGCCGGTGCCGCCGTTGGCGCCGCTGCCGGTGCAGCAGTGGGTTCGACCCAGAAGAAGAACGACCGGGGCTGCTACCGCTACGATCGTCGGGGCGATCGCTATTGGGATCGCGACTGCTGATCCACAAGCCGGCATTGCCGGATACATGAAAAAGGGCGCGAGGGAACTCGCGCCCTTTTTCATGAACGCGCTCCTCAGAACGGCAGGATGCCGTCGTAACTCGCGAACGGTGGTGCGCCCGGCACCTGGAAGCCGCGTTCCAGCAGGAAGGCGTGGCGTACGATTTCGGCCTGCTGCTCGATCCCGTACCGACCCAGGGTCCAGCCCGGTCTCAACGCGTAATCGTACCGACAGAACGGATGGCGCATGAGCGGCAGATACCAGCGCCCTTTCTGCTGGGACTGCCATACATGGGTCATCTCATGAATGAAAAGACCCTGGAGCCCTATCGGCGCCGTGGCGAAATCGTCGCTGTAGAGGCGCGACTGCCGATGAAAGTGAAGGTGTCCGCAAGGCGCCATCACGACATTGGCGGGCTGGAAGGGGAACCACTTGCGCCTCCGGATGCGCACCGGCCTGCAATCGACGGCGCTACCGAAGACCGCGCGCACCAATTCGATCTCGCCCCGTGTCAGGTGACGCTCTGCACCGGCGGGGCAAGCCGCCGGGTGCGTCGACGCGTCGTCCTTGCGGATCGCGCGCGCCGTCAGTGCTCCATTCCCGGCATGTCGCCCATGCCGTCTCCGCCCATGCTTTCCACGCGCAGCGGCATCGAGAGCTTGTCGCCGTCCGAGAAGGTAAGGGTCAGTTCCGCGGTTCCGCTGGCTTTCACGCTATCCTCGATGTCGAAGACCATGACGTGCATGCCGCCTTGCTTGAATTCGACTTGCGCGCCGGGCGCGATGTCCAGCGAATCGATGGCGGTCATGGTGCCGCCGTCCGTCTTGTGCATCTTTGCGCTGCCCGACCCGCTGACATGTACGCCCACCAGTTTCGCTGCGGCAGGGCCATCGTTGCGCACCGTGAAGTAGACGGCACCCGGTCGGCCAGGCACGACGGGGAGGAACAGATGGCCGTCGCTGGCACTGATACCCGGCTTGGCGGCAGGCCCGGTTCCGTCTGTGCCGGTGGCTGTTGCTGCTTCGCTCTCATGGGAAACCGGGCTTTCCGCCTGCTTGCAACCGGCGGTGGCGGCAAGAATGCCCGCCGCACCGACAAGGGCAAGCACGCGGAAGGAGGCAGGCAAACGCACGAGCTTCTGGGCAGACATCACGACCGATCGATCCTCTCGGTAGAGCCCCTGAGGCCAAACGGTTTGGGGGGCTGAAAATTTCCACCGCGTAATGCCATTGCGACAGACTTGTTCCAAGCGAAACCGCACCTATATGCCGCTCCGACGACTTTGAACGTCATCGAGCTATGCAAGCCGCCTTGCCTTGTGGAGGGAGGCGATCCGCATAGTGTCATCCACTGACGTGAGGAATGGGGATAATGGCAAAAGTAATTGGTATCGACCTTGGCACCACCAACAGCTGCGTCGCCGTCATGGACGGCGGCAAGCCCAAGGTTATTGAGAATTCCGAAGGCGCGCGCACCACGCCCTCGATCGTCGCCTTCACCAAGGATGGTGAGCGCCTGATCGGGCAGCCTGCAAAGCGCCAGGCCGTGACCAACGGCGACAACACCATTTTCGCGGTGAAGCGCCTGATCGGCCGCCGCTTTGACGACCCGGTGACCAAGAAGGACACCGAGCTGGTTCCGTACCACATCGTCAAGGGCAAGAACGGCGACGCCTGGGTCCAGGCCGGCGGTGAAGATTACAGCCCGTCGCAGATCTCGGCCTTCACGTTGCAGAAGATGAAGGAAACCGCCGAATCGTACCTCGGCGAGACCGTGACGCAGGCCGTCATCACCGTGCCCGCCTACTTCAACGACGCGCAGCGCCAGGCGACCAAGGACGCCGGCCAGATCGCCGGCCTTGAAGTGCTGCGCATCATCAACGAGCCGACTGCCGCGGCGCTGGCCTATGGCCTCGACAAGCAGGACGGCAAGACCATCGCCGTCTACGACCTTGGCGGCGGCACCTTCGACGTCTCGATCCTCGAGATCGGCGACGGCGTGTTCGAAGTGAAGTCGACCAACGGCGACACGTTCCTGGGCGGTGAAGACTTCGACACCAAGCTGGTCGAATGGCTGGCCGACAAGTTCAAGGCCAAGGAAGGCATGGACCTGCGCAGCGACAAGCTCGCTCTCCAGCGCCTGAAGGAAGCGGCCGAGAAGGCGAAGATCGAACTGTCGTCCACCGCGACGACCGAGGTCAACCTGCCGTTCATCACCGCACGCATGGAAGGCGGCGCCACCACCCCGCTGCACCTCGTCGAGACCGTCACCCGCGCCGACCTTGAAAAGATGGTTGCTGACCTGATCCAGCGCACGCTGGAACCCTGCCGCAAGGCGATCGCCGATGCAGGCCTTTCGGCCAAGGACATCGACGACGTCGTGCTCGTGGGCGGCATGACCCGCATGCCCAAGGTGCGCGAAGTCGTGAAGGACTTCTTCGGCAAGGAACCGCACACCGGCGTGAACCCCGACGAAGTCGTGGCCATGGGCGCCGCGATCCAGGCCGGCGTGCTCCAGGGCGACGTCAAGGACGTGCTGCTGCTCGACGTGACCCCGCTGTCGCTGGGCATCGAGACGCTTGGCGGCATCATGACCAAGATGATCGACCGCAACACGACGATCCCGACCAAGAAGAGCCAGGTCTACTCGACCGCCGAGGACAACCAGCAGGCGGTGACCATCCGCGTGTTCCAGGGCGAGCGCGAGATGGCGCAGGACAACAAGATGCTCGGCCAGTTCGACCTCGTCGGCATCCCGGCCGCGCGTCGCGGCGTGCCGCAGATCGAAGTCACCTTCGACATCGACGCCAACGGCATCGTCAACGTGTCCGCCAAGGACAAGGGTACCGGCAAGGAACAGCAGATCCGCATCCAGGCTTCGGGCGGTCTGTCGGACAACGACATCGACCAGATGGTCAAGGATGCCGAGAAGTTCGCCGAAGAGGACAAGAAGCGTCGTGAGGCCGCAGAGGCCAAGAACAACGCCGACAGCCTCGTCCACGCGACCGAGCAGCAGATCGCCGAACATGGCGACAAGATCGATGCCGGCCTGAAGGCCGAAGTCGAAGCGGCCATCGCCGAGACGAAGACGGCGATCGAAGGCGGCGAACCCGCCGAGATCACCGCCAAGTCGCAGGCGCTGACCGAAGTCGCCATGAAGATGGGCCAGTCCATCTACGAGAAGGAACAGGCTGCGGGCGCTTCGCCGGAAGCCGCTCCGGCCGGCGGTGACGACGATGTCGTCGATGCCGAGTTCTCGGAAGTCGACGAAAACAACAAGGGCTGATCGGTCCTCATGACAAGCGTGGCCGCCATCGTCGCCCAGTGTGATTCACATTGGGAGGGTGGCGGCCAGGTCGCACGCGGGGAATAACGAGACGTGTCAGCTACCGAAATCGACTATTACGAACTGCTCGAAGTAGAGCGCAGCGCCGACGACAAGACCATCAAGTCGTCCTATCGCCGCCTTGCGATGCGCTACCATCCGGACAAGAATCCCGGATGCGGCGACAGCGAAGCGCGCTTCAAGCAGATCAGCGAGGCTTACGATTGCCTCAAAGATCCTCAGAAGCGGGCGGCCTACGATCGTTACGGCCATGCCGCGTTCCAGCAAGGCATGGGTGGTGGTGGTGGACATCCCGGCGGCGCCGAGTTCGGCGACATCGGGGACATCTTCGAATCCATCTTCGGCAGTGCCTTTGGTGGCGGCGGTCGCCAGCAGGCCCGTCGCGGCGCCGACTTGCGCTACGATATGGAAGTGAGCCTGGACGAGGCCTTCCACGGCAAGCAGACCGAAATCACCATCGAAGTCTCGCAGAGCTGCGAGCCGTGCAACGGTTCCGGCGCTGAACCGGGGACGGGCAAGCGCGGCTGCAACATGTGCGGCGGCCACGGCAAGGTCCGTGCGCAGCAGGGCTTCTTCGTGGTGGAGCGCACTTGCCCGACCTGCCATGGTCGCGGCGAAGTGATCGAGAAGCCGTGCCGTTCGTGCGGCGGCGAAGGCCGGGTCGACAAGCCGCAGGCCTTGCAGGTGGAAATCCCGCCGGGCGTGGACTCGGGCACCCGGATCCGCCTTTCCGGCAAGGGCGAGGCCGGACCGTTCGGCGCGCCTCCAGGCGACCTCTATATCTTCCTGCACGTCAAGCGGCACAAGGTGTTCGAACGGGACGGCACGACGCTGATCACGCGCGTTCCGATCACGTTCACCACCGCGGCGCTGGGCGGCTCCATCGATATTCCGGGCATGGACGGCGAGAATCTCTCGATCGACATTCCGGCCGGGATCCAGTCCGGCAAGCAGCTCCGCAAGCGCGGCGCAGGCATGCCGGTGCTCCAGGGTCGCGGACGCGGCGATCTCGTCATCGAGATCAGCGTGGAAACGCCGACCAGGCTTTCTGCACGTCAGAAGGAACTGATCCGCGAGCTACAGGCTACCGAAACCGGCGATGAATGCCCGCAGTCAAAGGGTTTCTTCGACCGGATCAAGGAAGCCTGGAGCGATCTGACCGAGTAGAATTAGATTGATACGTCGTCCCGGGCTTGACCCGGGACCGCTGGCAATACTTTAGGCGATACCTTGCGCGCGGACGCCGCGCCTGAAGACGGCCAGCGGTCCCGGATCAAGTCCGGGACGACCTAGTACCGCCCGACGTAATACCGCGCATCACCCACCGCGCAGCACTTCGTCCCGCACATTGCGCACCAGCGCCGGATCGGCGTTCAGTCGATCTTCCTCTTCGTCCAGCACCGCCAGGAATGCTTCTCGCTTGAAGGTCCAGAGTTCACCTTCCAGCAGGGCGTGCTCACCTTCGGCCGTCGAGGCGATCAGGTCTATCATCCGCTCGGCGCCGTGAAGCCGTCCCCAGAGATAGTCGTTCTCGCGATAGGCGCGGCTGAAGAAGGCGCCGAAGTTGAAGAACTCCGTCCCGCGCAGCACCGGCCCCTTGCGGATCATGTGGCAATCTTCGGGCGAAATGCGGTCGACCCGGATCGGGTCAAACTCTGTCAGTCCTTCGCCGCGCAACAGGGGCAGGGTGACGGTGTCGTAGAACGGAAACCCGAGGTAGGCGAGCAGCACGCGTCGCCGCAAGGCTTGCGGCATTTCGGCAAGTGCCTCGGCCAGCAGGACGTCCACTTGCCCGTCGATTTCGGCCAGTTGGCGAACGGCCTCGACATGATCGATCGCTGCTCCGGGATCGGTAACCACGCCCGCTGCCAGGGTCGGGAATTCCTCTCCCATGGCCGATACCGGCTCGCAATCGAGATAGAGCGCCAGGGCTGCGTAGATCGCCTCGCGCGCCTTGTCCCGTTCGGTCTCGGTAACGCTGGCTTCCTGCTGCCATTCCTGCGTGACGCGCCGGGCCAGCAGTCGAAGGCGCCGGATGCGGAAGGCCAGATCGTGGCGGCGGAAGAAGTCGATCATGCCGGGCGATCCGTCGCCTTTCAGCCCGTGGATACGGTCCAGCCCCTGGCTGGCGAAATGCTCGTGCAGGCGCAGCGCGATCGCGTCGCTGGATGACAGCCCCAGTTCCGGGGCGGCGTCATGGATAAGCCGCGCCAGCTTGCCGACGATTCCGGAGAATTTGACCTGAACATAGCCATGATAGGCGAAGCCCGCCTGTTCCAGCGCGGCCCGCTGCGCCTTGTCGCGCCAAGCTGAGAGCCGCTTCGGCGTGGGCCGGTCGAGGAAGAAGGTATTGCCGAACAGCCGGTCAACGGTTTCCTCGATCTCCGGACGCATGGCCAGGACGATGGCGCGCAAGGTGGCGACTTCCTGGGAATCGCGTTCCAGCGCCTCCAGGTTGTCGCGTATCGGCTGTTCCCGGGGAATCGATGAAAGCGAGCCGAAGATCGTCGAGAAGAACCCCGGCGCCTTGCGCTCCTGTCGCAGCGCCGCACCGATCCTGTCGGGCGTGGGATCGATATAGACGAAGCGGCGGTCCACCTCGCGCGTCGCAGGACGGTCTCGTAGCACGCTCATGGCGTCGGCGAATGGGGCGTTGTTGAGCACCGAGCCGTCGATGAGCGCCACGTTGCCGATATCTCCGCGCTGGCTGTGTTCCGGCATGACGCGGCGGAAGAACGCATCGCGATCGGGCCAGGCGATCCCCAGTTCGTCGATCAGTCCGTCTATCTCCTCGATCTGGAGCGGCGGGAATGCACCGGGAAAACTCGCTGTCGAACGGGCCGCGAGCAGGAGTTCCGGCAACGATGCAAGAGAAGCGGAGCCGGCGCGCGCTTCGAAGCCGATGCTGAGGCGATGCTCGCTTTCCAGCACCAGTTCCGGCGAATGCAGCCGCAGGGTTTCAAGGTGCCCCTTGAAGTCCGTCGCGGTGACGAAGAGGTTGATCGGATGCCCATGCGGCAGCAGCGGCGGCCCCGCCTTGCTCTCTGCCATGGCCGTAAAGGCACCGGCGAGCAGGCGCGAAAGACCCACGCCGCTGAAAGGAGGCTCGAACCAGCGCGAACGGATCAGGCGCGACAGCTTCTCCCGCACCTCTTCCCGAGTCTCCGGCGCGACGCTGGTGGTTACGGCATTGCCGGGCCGGTGCAGCAGGTAGGAAACGATCGGCCTTGCCCAGAATTTCGTGACCTGGCTGCGTGCCCGCGCCTCCGGATCGAGCAGCACGTCGACGTCGGCGTTTTCCAGCCACAGTTCGGTGAGCGGTTCGAGCGACTGGCCGGAATGGATGGCCTGCGACAGGAAGACGCTGTTGATACCGCCGGCGCTCGCGCCCGCGACGATGTCGGTGAGAATCCGAAGCCGCAGGTTGCTGCCTGATTCCAGCCTTTGCAAAAGCTTGCGATAAACGGTCGCCGTACCTGGAGGCGCCTCTGCGCCGCTCCAGAATGCCTGACTGGCCTGAAGCGCCTTCCAAAGCTCCTTGGTGACCCCGTGCATGTAGACGGCAAGGCTGATGCCGCCGTAGCAGACCAACGCGATCCGCAGTTCTTTTTGCCGCATTGCTCCATGTTGGCGCGATCCTGCAGGAAAGGCAATTGCGTTCTCATTCCGTTCCAGATAATCGAAGCGGCATGGCAAAGCCCAAACGTCGATATGTCTGTCAGGCCTGCGGGGGCGTTTCGTCCCGCTGGCAAGGTCAATGCCCCGACTGCGGGGAGTGGAATACCTTGGCGGAAGAAGCGCCGCAGACGGTGTTCTCCTCCAAGCATGACCTGTCATCCGGGGGGCGGCCGATCCTTTTCACGCCGCTCGATGCGCCCGGGCAATTGCCCCAGCGCCGTGCCAGCGGATTTGCGGAGTTCGACCGGGCGCTGGGCGGCGGCCTCGTGCCGGGTTCGGCGATCCTGATGGGCGGCGATCCCGGCATCGGGAAATCGACCCTGCTGCTTCAGGCTTCGGCCCATATCGCCATGGCCGGCGGCAGCGTCGTCTATGTCAGCGGAGAAGAGGCGGCCGGGCAGGTGCGTCTGCGCGCGGAACGGCTGGGGCTTTCCAAGGCGCCCATCCAGCTCGCATCGGCTACCTCCGTTCGGGATATCCTCACCACGCTCGGCATGATGGAAGCGCCGACGCTGCTGGTGATCGATTCGATCCAGACCATGCATTCCGACACGATCGAGGGTGCGCCCGGCACTGTCAGCCAGGTTCGCGGCTGCGCTTTCGAACTGATCCGCTATGCGAAGGAGAACGACGTCACCCTGGTCCTGGTGGGCCACGTCACCAAGGACGGCACGATCGCAGGCCCGCGCGTGCTGGAGCACATGGTGGACGTCGTCATGGCTTTCGAAGGGGAACGCAGCCACCAGTATCGTATCCTGCGCAGCCTGAAGAACCGGTTCGGTCCCGTCGACGAAATCGGGGTCTTCGCAATGGAGGGCGCGGGGCTGGCCGAGGTCGGCAATCCTTCGATGCTGTTCCTGTCCGGTCGCGACGAGGAAATGGCCGGAAGCGCGGTCTTCGCCGCGATGGAGGGAACGCGCCCGGTGCTGGTGGAAATCCAGGCCCTGATCGTCCGATTGCAGAGCGGGGCAACCCCGCGACGCGCCGTGGTAGGATGGGATTCGGGCCGCATGGCCATGCTTCTGGCGGTGCTGGAGGCGCGCTGCGGGCTCAATTTCTCCAGCGCGGAGGTCTATCTGAACGTGGCGGGCGGCTATCGCCTGGCAGACCCCGCCGCCGATCTTGCCGTCGCCGCCGCGCTGATCTCGGCGTTGGGTGACAAGCCGCTGCCCAAGAATGCAGTATGGTTCGGGGAAGTCTCCTTGGCCGGAGAGATCCGTCCGGTTTCGCATTCATCGATCCGTCAGCGCGAATCGGCCAAGCTGGGATTCGGGCGCGCGATCGGGCCAGCGGGAGGCGCCAATGGCGAGGGCGCGCCAAAGGGTATCGACTTCACCGGCCTGACCATGTTGCCCAATCTCGTTGACCGTATCCTGACGGATGCCTAGTTCGGGGCCTTATGACCGGTTTCGATATTGCTGTTCTGGTGTTCGTCGGCCTCGGCGCCGCCATCGGATTTCTGAGAGGTTTCGTTCAGGAGATCCTCGCGCTGGGCGCGTGGATCCTTGCAGTGTTCGCGATCCGGACGCTGCATACGCCGCTATCCGCCTGGCTTGAGCCTTATTCCGGCTCTGGGACGGCGACGCCGGTGATCGCCTTCGCGGTCCTGCTGCTGGTTCCTTTCATTGTCGTGAAACTGGTGGCCGGCTGGGCCGGAAAGCAGAGCCGCGCCTCGGTGCTGGGGCCGATCGATCGGGTGCTTGGCTTCGGATTCGGTGCCGTGAAGGGCGTCATCATCGTGATACTGGGCTTTTCGGTGCTCGTGCTGGGCTATGACACCGTGTGGGGACCGGGCGGCCGGCCCGACTGGATGAAGGAGGCGCGGACTTATCCCTTCGTCAACGCGAGCAGCGAAGCGCTCGTCAAGATGATCTCCGAACGTCGCCGCGAGGCGCGGGAAGCAGAAGCCGCGGAAAGCTGATGTCGACCACTGTGCTCTACACGCCCGATGTGCTCGGCCTGACGATCCGGTTGGCAGCCTATCCTTGGGACGAGGCTCTGCCGTTCAAGGGGGAAGCGCGATCGCAAAGTTGCGGCTCCACGATCGCATTGGGCCTGGCACTGGACGCCCGGCATTATGTGGAACGGATCGGCATTCGCAGCCAGGCCTGCGCCATCGGTCAGGCTGCCGCGGCCATCTTTGCCGATGCGGCGCTCGGACGCTCCCCCGATGATCTGGAAAAGACAGCCGAGGCGATCACCCTCTGGCTGTCCGGCAATGGCGCGCTTCCGGAATGGCCGGGGCTGGAAACGATCGCGAAGGCACGGGACTACCCCGCACGCCACGGAGCGGTTCTGCTTCCCTGGCATGCGGCCATCCAGGCACTTTCGAGCAAGCACCAGCAACGCTAGACTTCCCGCTACTACTTTGGCGGTTTCCTTCCGCTGATTTCCAGCTACATGGTCGCGAGCAGCGACAACCCATACCAGGGGTTCTGGGCCTACCAGCGGCTCTGGTATACATGAGGCGTTGTCGCGATGGCCCTCGTCGTCTCGCTTTGGGGGCTGCGAGGCGGCCCTCCGCGCGACTATGGTGAAAATGTTTCCTGAGTTTCCTGCTTCCGCCCTTCGACTTGCTTTCGACCGTGACGCCTTGCGCTCGAACTGGCAGGCGCTCGACCGCCTGTCCGGAACCGCCCGCGCCGGTGCGGCAGTGAAGGCGAACGGCTATGGCCTTGGCGCAAGGGAAGTCGTTCCGGTACTTCACGCCGCCGGCTGCCATGACTTCTTCGTCGCGCATTGGGGCGAGGCGCAGGACTTGCTGGGCTGCGTCAGCCCGGCGGCTCTTTCCGTCCTGCACGGCCCCCTGACCGCACAGGACGCCGCTTTCGCGCGCGAAACGGGCATCACGCCGGTCATCAATTCGCTTGCTCAGGCCCGTCGCTGGACCGAGGCAGGAGGCGGACGTTGCCACCTCATGGTCGATACCGGCATGAACCGGCTCGGCATTCGTCTGGAAGAGCTGGGCGACGAAGCCATCGCGGCGCTCGATATCGACGTGCTGATCTCGCACCTTGCCTCGGCCGAGGAGGAAACCGACCTCAATGCCGCGCAATGCACCCGCTGGCAGAGCGCGTGCAAGCAAGTGCCCCATGTTCGCGCCAGCCTGGCCAACAGCGCCGGCATTGCCCTTGGGAGCGATTACCACGGTGACCTGACCCGCCCCGGCATTGCGCTCTACGGCGGCGTCCCCCGCGCGGAGATGGCGAAGGACTTGCGGCAGGTGGTTCGTCCCGAAGCGGCGATCCTCCAGGTTCGCGATGTCCCCGCGGGCGAGACGATCGGCTACAACGCCACCTTCACGGCCGCCATGCCGATGCGGGTTGGCGCCATCGCGCTGGGCTATGCGGACGGTTATCTGCGTTCATGGTCCGGAAGAGGCATGTTCCGCGCCAAGGGCCATGAACTGCCGGTGCTCGGCCGCGTGAGCATGGACCTCACCGTTGTCGACCTGACCCATGCTCCGGATGTGGGCGAGGGCGACTGGATCGCGGCGGACTATGCGCTTCCCGAGGCAGCGGCGCAGTCCGGGCTTTCCCAGTACGAACTGCTTACCCTGCTCGGGCGAAGGTTCGGCCGCTAGGGTTACTTCCTTAGAGTTTTGCTGCGCAGCAATTTGTGTTGCGTTGCGACAAGGCCGGGTGGTAACCTGTTGTCATACTGGCCGGGAATAGGCGGATTGGGGATTGGCAAATGGCTGATACGGCGTCGCAGGACGACAACACGGTAATCATAAAAAAATACGCTAACCGTCGTCTCTACAATACACGTTCGTCGAGCTACATCACGCTCGATCACCTTGCGAAAATGACGCGCGAAGGCGTGGATTACAAAGTGCTCGATGCCAAGACCGGCACCGACATCACGCACACGATCCTGACGCAGATCATCATGGAGGAAGAATCGAACGGAGAGCAGATGCTCCCGGTCAACTTCCTGCGCGAACTGATCAGCATGTACGGCAATTCGATGCAGTCGCTGGTGCCGCACTATCTCGAAGCCTCGATGGACAATTTCCGGGCCAACCAGACGAAGCTGCACAAGGCTTTCGAGGATAGCCTGGGCAATAATCCGCTGGCGAAGCTGGCCGAACAGAACATGGCGATGTTCAAGGCCGCCGCCGCCGCCTTCATGCCCGGCGCCGAGAAGCCCGAGGCCAAGGCGCCGCCGGCCGAAGACGCCGGAGACCTTTCGGCACTGCGCGATCAGATGGCCGAAATCCAGAAGAGGCTTGACGCGCTGGGCAAATAAGGGTCTGCGCAGGTGCTCTCGCGGCGCGCAACGTGCCGCGACTTGCCTAGAATGCAACGGATGGTCCGTCGCATCGCTCAGTTCAGGAAGAAGCACCCGTGTCCGCCATTCGCCACGCCCTCTCCACCAAGCGCGAGGACGACTTCGCCCAGTGGTACCAGGAAGTCATTTCCGAGGCCGAGATGGCCGAGGAATCGGGTGTTCGCGGGTGCATGGTCATCAAGCCGTGGGGCTACGGCATCTGGGAGCGTATCCAGCGCCTCATGGATGACCGCATCAAGGCGGCGGGCGTCACCAACTGCTACTTCCCGCTGTTCATCCCGCTGTCCTACTTCGCCAAGGAAGCCGAGCACGTCGAAGGCTTCGCCAAGGAAATGGCGGTCGTCACCCACCATCGCCTGGTCGGAGACGGCAAGGGCGGCCTCGTTCCCGATCCCGAAGCGAAGCTGGAAGAGCCGCTGATCGTGCGTCCCACTTCGGAAACGGTGATCGGCGCCGCGATGGCGCGCTGGGTACAGTCGTGGCGCGACCTGCCGCTCATGGTGAACCAGTGGGCCAATGTCGTGCGCTGGGAAATGCGTACCCGCATGTTCCTGCGCACCAGCGAATTCCTCTGGCAGGAAGGCCACACGGCCCACGCCGACCGCGACGACGCCATGACCGAGACGCTGCGCGCCCTCGAAATGTACCGCGACTTCGCGGAGACCGAGCTGGCCATGCCGGTGATCGCCGGTGAAAAGCCGGAGAACGAACGCTTCCCCGGCGCCGTCGCGACCTATTCGATCGAAGCCATGATGCAGGACGGCAAGGCGCTTCAGGCCGGTACGTCGCATTACCTGGGTACGGGCTTCGCCGAGGCGGCGGGCATCCAGTACCAGGACAAGGAAGGCACGCAGCAATACGCCCACACGACCAGCTGGGGCACGTCCACGCGCATGGTCGGCGGCGTCATCATGACCCATGGCGACGACGACGGCCTTCGCGTGCCGCCGATGATCGCACCGCACCAGATCGTGATCCTGCCGATGCTGCGCGACAACGACGAGGACGAAGCGCTGCTCGCCTATTGCGAGGAACTGCGCAAATCGCTCGTTACCCAGTTCGCGCTGGGTGAGCCGCTGCGCGTCCTGCTGGACAAGCGTCCGGGCAAGGCCACGCAAAAGCGCTGGGCATGGGTCAAGAAGGGCGTCCCGCTCATTCTCGAAATCGGCGGCCGCGATGCTGCGGGCGGCCAGGTTTCGATGCTGCGCCGCGACAGGCTCTGGAACGAGGCGGCCAAGGCCAACTTCGTGGGACTGGCAAAGGAAGACTTCGTCACCCGCGCCGCCGCCGAGATCGAGTCCATCCAAACCTCGCTCTTCACCGAAGCCAAAGCCAAGCTCGAAGCCAACATCTCTCGCGCTGCCGGCTTCGACGAGCTTGCCGCTGCCTTCGCGGAAGACAAGCGCTATCCTGGCTGGGTCGAAGTCGAATGGTCGCGTCCGACCGGCTCGGCTCTCGAAGCCGTGGTGCAGAAGCTCAGGGCGCTCAAGCTCACCATCCGCAACACGCCGCTCGATGCCGCGCCCGTCACCGGTCAGTGCGTGTTCACCGGCGATCCGGCAGTGGAACGCATCTACGTCGCGAGATCCTACTGATCTGAAAGGAGCAAGAGGGCGTGCTGGGATCGATCAAGTACAATCTGACGAACCTGCTGAACTTCAAGGGCCGTGATGCGCGGCAGACCTTCTGGTTCTACGTCCTCTTCCTCGTCGTGATCCAGTATGCAGCGGGCATGGTGATTGCCATGCCGATGATGGGCGGGATCATGAAGGGCGCTTTCGTCGCCGCGCAGCAAGGCGTCACCGCCGAAGACATGAATGCGCGCGTCATGGCCCAGATGGCCGGGTACATGCGTACCTCGATGACGCTTTCGACGATCGTCTCGCTGACGGCCGGACTGCTGTTGCTGGCCTCGTTCGCGCGCCGGCTTCACGATTCCGGCAAACCGGGCTGGATCTCGGTCCTGACGTTCCTGCTTTCGCTGACCTCGAAGGCGATCGTCTGGTCCAGGATGGACGAGATTGTCTCCACGATGCAGCGGGTTTCGGCAGACAATCTCGAGACCGCCTTCGCCATGCAGTCGAAGGTCGTGGCCGCCAGCCTGCTCGGTTATGCGGCGATTCTCATCGTGATCGTCTTCGGAATCTGGCCGTCCAATCGGGGCCCGAACCGCTACGGAGAAGCTCCGGTTCGCTTCTGACCTCTTGCCATTCGGGCAGTCCGGCGTGACAAGCGCCTCCATGAACAAGATTCTGGTCGCAGCCGCACTTTCCGCCACGTTTCTCCCAGCGCTTCCTGCCGGAGCTGCGGATTCTGCGGCCGATTCGGCGGACACTTCACGGAACGGCACTGAGGGGCAGGTCTCCGAAGCTCGGATGCGCGCGGATGTCGAGAAGCTGGTTTCCTTCGGCACGCGCCACACGCTTTCCTCCGATACCGATCCGAAGCGCGGGATCGGCGCCGCCCGTCGCTGGGCCGCCGACGAGTTCCGCAAGACCTCGAAAGCTTGCGGGAACTGCCTTGAGGTCGTCATGCCCGAGACCATGGTCAGCGGCACCCGGATTCCTACCCCGGTGAAGATGGTCGATGTCGTCGCCATCCAGCGCGGCACCGAGCGTCCCAACGAAGTGGTGATCGTCCAGGGCCATATCGACAGCCGCGTGACCGACGTGATGGATGCGAAAAGCGACGCGCCCGGCGCCAACGACGATGCTTCGGGCACTTCGCTCGTGCTGGAAGCCGCACGCGTCCTCTCCAAGCGCAAATTCGCCGGTACGATCGTCTACGCCGCGCTTTCGGGCGAGGAGCAGGGGCTCTACGGCGGCAAGCTGCTCGCGGATTATGCCAAGCAGCAGGGCTGGACGGTAAAAGCGGTGCTCAACAACGACATCGTCGGCGGCACTCACGGGTCGGACGGCCTGATAGACGACCGCAACGTGCGGCTGTTTTCCGAAGGTCCGCGCGCAGACGCCACCGACAAGACCCGCGCAGACGCCCGCCGTTTCGGCGGAGAGAACGACAGCCCCGGCCGCAATATCTCCCGCTTCATCGCGGAACTGGCGGGCGGCGTGCAGGAGGATCTCGCCGTCCGCCAGGTCTGGCGCGCCGATCGCATGGGGCGCGGCGGCGACCAGTTGCCTTTCCTCGAACAGGGCAACCCCGCCGTGCGCTTCTCCGTGGCGATCGAGGACTACGAGCACCAGCACCAGGATCTGCGCACCGAGAACGGCATCAAGTACGGTGACACCATCGACGAGATGGACTTTCCCTATCTCGCCAAGGTGACCCGCCTCAACGTGGCGGCGTTGGCCGCACTGGCCGCCGCACCCATGCCGCCCACGGCGAAGGCCGACGCTGCCGTCAAGACCTGGACGGACGTCAAATGGACGCCGGTTGCGGGAGCGACCGCCTATTCGGTATGGCGCCGCCGCACCGACGCCGCGGAATGGGAACCGCAGCCACTGGTTGCCCGCACAACGCAGACCAGCGTCAAGCTTGACGGGCTGCGCGGCGATGACTGGATTCTGGGCGTTCGCTCGATCGCGGCGGATGGCAGCGTCAGCCCGATCGCCGCAGCCGTGCCGGGCGGAGGGTTTACCCCGCTTGCCCAATTGCCTTGACTTCCCCCATGATCGAATTTGCCCGCATGATCGAATTTGGATCATGGGATAACGGGATGGGGAAAGGTGCGATTACATCTATCGTGAACGATGCCTGCAGCGCGATACTTGCTGGCAGGCTGGCAAGGAAAACTATGTTGCCGGGTCGAAGCCGGCGTGACAACCGGCCTTCACAGACGGCGCGAGGCCGCAGTAACGACCAGGCCGTTTCGGCCAAGCAGTTCGGAGAGTGGGCGATTTCGGGCAACGGTGAGCAGACATGGCGTTGACGCAGCATTTTGACTATCTGCACGTCTTCGCGGGAATGCTCGTTGGCGTGCTCGTGGGGCTGACAGGCGTTGGCGGCGGCTCGCTCATGACGCCGCTGCTGGTGCTTCTCTTCGGGGTCAGTCCGCAAACGGCGGTCGGCACGGACCTGCTGTTCGCGGCCATGACGAAGATCGTCGGTTCGGTGGTCCACGGCAAACGCGAGACGGTGGAGTGGCGCATCGTGCGCCGCATGGCCTGCGGCAGCGTGCCGGCGGCGATCGTGACGCTCGGCTTCCTGTCCTGGTTCGGGAAGGTCGGAAATTCCACCGAGCACCTGATCATGGTGTCGCTCGCCGTCCTGCTGGGCATTACGGCGGTGGCGGTGATAGGCCGCAAGTGGCTGCTCCGCCTTGCTCGGGACATCGATCCGAACCAGCCCCGTTCACGGGTGCTGGGCAGCACCATACTGCTCGGTGCTGCAATCGGCATCGCCGTTTCCATCTCCTCGGTCGGCGCAGGCGCGATCGGCATGACGGTGCTGCTGGTGCTCTATCCCAAGCTGCCTGTCGCCCGTATCGTCGGTTCGGACATCGCCCATGCCGTACCCCTCGCGCTTATCGCCGGGTTCGGCCACTGGATGATCGGCGATGTCGACTTTGCGCTTCTGGGCGTGCTGCTGATCGGCTCCGTTCCGGGCGTCGTGATCGGCAGCTACCTGTCCTCGCACGCTTCCGACCGCATTCTCCAGCCGCTGCTTGCCTGCGTGCTAGCCGTGTCGTCCTGGCAGCTGTTCCTCAAGGCGAATACCGCGGACAAGCACGCGCAGGCTCCCGCCACGGCGCAAGGGGTCTCGATTGCCGGGGAGGCCGCGGCAAAGCAGCCCTAAGCCGTCAGCCGCATGCGGCGCCATTGCATTAGCGCGCATTCCGGCGCATGGCGGAAACCATGCCTTCCAAGAACCGGCCTGCGACGGGCCTGCCGACGCGCCAGCAAATCCTCGACCTTATCCAGAACTCGGCCGAAGCTGTCGGCAAGCGCGAGATTTCGCGCGCGTTCGGGCTGCAAGGCCATGAGAAGATCCAGCTCAAGGCGCTCCTCAAGGACATGGCCGAAGAAGGGCTGATCGACGGCAAGCGAACAGCGTTCCACCGCATGGGCGGCCTGCCGAAGGTCACGGTACTGCGGGTGGTCGATGTGGACGAAGGCGAACCCGTCGCCATCCCCGATACCTGGACGCCGGACGACGCCGCGCCGCCGCCGCGCATCCGTCTGATCGAGAAGGGCCGTTCCGCGCTGCGCAAGGGCGATCGCGTCCTGGCCCGCACGGAAGAGACCGCCACTGGATGGCGCGCCTATCCGATGAAGAAACTGATGCTGCGTTCGGAACAGATGCTCGGCGTCGTCGAGATCGACGGCGCGGGCAAGCCGTGGCTCGCCCCGGTGGACAAGCGCATTCGCAATTCCTCGCCCATCTCGGACCTCGGCGGCGCCGAAAAGGGAGAACTGGTGTTGGCCGAGCCGATCGGCCGCTCGGCGCGTCCTTCCGTCAAGGTGACAGAAGTGCTGGGTGAGCCGCTGGCGCCCAAGGCCTTCAGCCTGATCGCGATCCACAAGCACGGCATTCCCAACCACTTCGACGGCGAGACCATCGCCGAGGCCGAGCGCTCCGCGAAAATGCCGCTCAGCCACGACAAGCGCGAAGACTTGCGGCACCTTCCCATCGTCGCGATCGATCCTTCGGACGCGCGCGACCATGACGATGCCATCTGGGCCAAACCCAACGAGGAGGGCGGCTTCGACGCGCTCGTCGCTATCGCGGACGTTTCCTTCTACGTCCGGCCCGGCGGCCATATCGACCGCGAGGCGCGGCGGCGCGGCAACTCCGTCTATTTCCCGGACCGGGTCGTGCCGATGCTGCCCGAAGTGCTCAGTGCCGACGTCTGCTCGTTGCGCTCTGGTGAAGACCGCGCGGCGATGGCCTGCCATCTGAAGATCGACGGACAGGGCAAGGTGACCGAATGGCGCTTCACCCGCGCCCTCGTTCGCATCGACGAAGTCATCGCCTATGAAGAAGCGCAGGCCCGCATCGACGAGGGCCGCGCTCCGCAACACCTACAGGACTTGTGGGCCTGCTGGAAATTGCTGGCCAAGGCACGTTCGGATCGTGACCCGCTGGAACTGGATCTTCCCGAACGCCGCGTGAAGCTGGACGAGCAGGGCCGCATCACCGAGATCGCCATTCGCGAGCGGCTCGATGCGCACCGCGTGGTCGAGGATTTCATGATCTCCGCCAACGTGGCCGCTGCGAAGGCTCTCGAAGCCAAGGTGGCGCCGGTGGTCTACCGCGTCCACGAGACGCCGAGCCGCGAGAAGCTGACGTCGCTTAAGGACTATCTCGCGACGTTCGGCCGCAAGCTCTCGCTCGGCCAAGTCATTACGCCGGGCCTGTTCAACCGCATGCTTAAGGACATCGCGGACGAGAGCGAGAAGGCGCTGATCATGGAAGCGGTGCTGCGCAGCCAGACCCAGGCCTATTACGGCCCGCGCAACGAGGGCCACTTCGGCCTCGCGCTCGGCTCCTACGCGCACTTCACTTCGCCCATCCGCCGCTATGCAGACCTTCTGGTGCACCGCGCGCTCGTCGATGCATATGGCCTGGAGCAGCCCAAGCCCGATGGCGATATCCCCGCAGCTTCGGGCCTGTCCGACCGGGATCGCGACGACCTCGGTCGGGTCAGCGAGGCGATCAGCAATTTCGAACGCCGCGCCATGGAAGCCGAGCGCGAGACGATCGACCGTTACGTCGCCGCCTGGCTTTCGGGCCGCGTTGGGCAGGTGTTCGACACGCGCATTACCGGCGTGCAGAAATTCGGTTTCTTCGCCACGATCATCGGGCTTGGCGGCGACGGTCTGGTACCCGTCTCGACACTGGGCGACGAACGCTTTGCCTATGATGAAAAGGCACAAGTGCTGGAAGGTGAGGGCACCGGCACCACCTTCGGCATGGGCCAGATCCTGCGCTTGCGACTGGCGGAGGCCAACCCACTGACGGGAGCGCTGAAGTTCGAGCTGGAAGAGGGCGGCGGCCGCATCGAGCAGCGCGGCAAGCCGGTTGCGCTCAAGAAAAAAGGCAAGCACTTCGTCTCGCCGCGCGGACGGCCAGGGAACATCCGGCATCAAGGGCGGAAGAAGAAGTAAGGCGCGGAAGAAGAAGCCTCGTCGTCCCGGACTTGATCCGGGACCGCTGGCGGTCTTGAGAAGCCGCGCTGTCAGAACGGCGCTTTTCGGATAGTTGGGCGATGCTCGGCCAGCGGTCCCGGATCAAGTCCGGGACGACGGCTGTCTTCCCTAGCTCAGCCGCTCGATCGCATCTGCATCGAGCGTGCCGGGGATCACGAAGACCGGGCAGGGCATCTGCCCCAGGCCGGCGCCGGTGAAGTGCGTCACCAGCGGCCCCGGTCCGCCTTCCTTCGCCGCGCCGAGCACGAGCGCGGAGACCTCTCCGTTTTCCTTCAGGTATTCGCGCACGATCTTGATGTCTTCTCCCATGCGAACGGAGATGACCGGCATCTTAGCGCCTTGTGATAAAAGGTTTCCGGCAGCGGCTGTCACCAGCGTTTCGGCACGGGCCCGCGCCTCTTCCTCGATGGTCGCCTGGACGCCGCCGAAGGCATTGAATGGCTGGGGAGGGACGATGGCGAGAAGATGGAGGGCGCCGTCCGTCTTGGCCGCGCGGCGCGCGGCGAATTGCAGCGCCACCAGCGCTTCTTCCGTTTCGTCGACGATGACCAGGTAGATGCGCATGGGTTTCCTCTCGAAGGCGGCTTATCGGGCTATTCAGGTCATGGTGCAAGCCATCACGATTGCGAAAAAAGGATCGTGAAGGCGCTTGTGTGTGCGCGTCAACTTGTCCAAGGAAAGGCGGACCCCGCATACCTCCCCAAGGAAAACAAGGGACACACAAGCTTCCATGCCCATCGACATCAAGATGCCCGCCCTGTCCCCCACGATGGAAGAAGGGAAACTGGCAAAATGGCTGGTTAAGGAAGGCGACACCGTCAGCTCCGGCGACATCATGGCCGAAATCGAGACCGACAAGGCCACCATGGAATTCGAAGCCGTGGACGAAGGCGTCATCGGCAAGATCCTCGTGGCCGAAGGCACCGACGGCGTGAAGGTCGGCACCGTGATCGCCGTCCTTGCCGGTGAAGGCGAAGACGCCAGCGCCGTTGCCGCCGCACCTGCCAAGACCGAAGCGCCCAAGGCTGCCCCCAAGGCCGCCGAAGCCGCTCCGGCGCCTGCTGCCGCCGCACCTGCTCCTGCCGCCCCTGCCACCGCTTCGAAGGAAGGCCGCGTCGCAGCCTCGCCGCTCGCCAAGCGCGTCGCCGCCGACAAGGGCGTCGACCTTGCGAGCGTGAAGGGCTCCGGCCCCAACGGTCGCATCGTTCGCGCGGACGTCGAAGGCGCCAAGGCCGCTCTGGCCAAGCCTGCCGCCGCTGCTCCGGCTTCAGCCGCTGCCGCCACCGAAGCCAAGGCTCCGGCCGTCGACATGGCGCCCGAAACCCGCGCCCTGCTCGACGACCGCGTCCCGCACTCGGTCGAGAAGCTTTCGGGCATGCGCAAGGTCATCGCCAAGCGCCTGACCCAGTCCAAGCAGGAAGCACCGCACATCTACCTCTCGGTCGATGTCAACCTCGACAAGCTGCTGGCCCTGCGCGGCGAGATCAACTCCATGCTCGAAAAGCAGGGCGTGAAGGTCTCGGTCAACGACATGCTGGTGAAGGCGCTCGGCCGCGCACTGGTCGATGTGCCGGAATGCAACGTCACCTTCGCCGGCAACGAGCTGATCAAGTATGCCCGCGCCGACGTTTCGGTGGCCGTCTCGATCCCTGGTGGCCTGATCACCCCGATCGTCACCGACGCCAGCGGCAAGTCGTTCTCGCAGATCGCGCGCGACATGAAGGATCTTGGCACCCGCGCCCGTGAAGGCAAGCTCGCCCCCACCGAGTATCAGGGCGGCACCGCCTCGATCTCGAACATGGGCATGATGGGCATCAAGCAGTTCTCGGCCGTGATCAACCCGCCGCAATCGACCATCATGGCGATCGGCGCGGGCGACAAGCGTCCCTGGGTCATGCCCGACGGCACCCTGGGCGTCGCCACCGTCATGACCGCAACCGGCAGCTTCGACCACCGCGCGGTGGACGGTGCCGATGGCGCCCGCCTCATGGCCGCTTTCCGCGAATACGTGGAAACGCCGCTGAGCATGGTTGCCTGAAGTGACCGATGCACGACGTGACCCGGTGATCCGGGTCACGGCCATGCCGGCCGACGCCAATGCCTACGGAGACATCTTCGGCGGCTGGCTGATGAGCCAGATGGACATGGGTGCCGGCCTCGTCGCCGCCCGTCGCTCGCGCGGGCGCGCGGTGACGGTGGCGATGGACGGCATGCAGTTCCACCTGCCCGTAAAGGTAGGTGACGAAGTCTCGGTCTACGGCGAAATCCAGCGCGTGGGCCGCACGTCGCTGACCATCGCCATCGAGGCCTGGCGCCGCCACCGGCACGAAGAGGAAGAAGTGAAGGTGACGCAGGCCGTGTTCACCTTCGTCGCGGTGAACGAATTCGGCAAACCGCGCGCCATCGATCAGGAGAAGTAAGACAGTGGCTGATACCTACGACGTCATCGTCCTCGGTTCGGGCCCCGGCGGCTATGTCGCGGCCATCCGCGCCGCCCAGCTGGGCCTGAAGACCGCCATCGTCGAGCGCGAGCTGCTCGGCGGCATCTGCCTCAACTGGGGCTGCATCCCGACCAAGGCGCTGCTGCGCTCGGCTGAGGTGTTCCACCAGATGCAGCATGCCAAGAACTACGGCCTGGCCGCGGACAACATCACCGCCGACCTTGCCGCCATCGTCAAGCGTTCGCGCGGTGTTGCAGCCCAGCTCAACGCAGGTGTCACGCACCTGATGAAGAAGAACAAGATCACCGTCCACATGGGCACCGGCAAGCTGGTGGCCAAGGGCAAGCTGGCTGTGACCGACAAGGACGGCAAGACCGCCGAAGTCTCCGCCAAGCACATCATCGTCGCCACCGGCGCGCGTGCCCGCGAACTGCCCTTCGCCAAGGCCGACGGGAAGCGTATCTGGACCTATCGCCACGCGATGACCCCGTCCGAGATGCCGACCAAGCTGCTGGTCATGGGTTCGGGCGCGATCGGCATCGAATTCGCCAGCTTCTACAACGACATGGGCGTTGACGTCACTGTCGTCGAAATGCTCGACCGGATCGTGCCTGTCGAGGACAAGGACGTCTCCGCGTTCCTCGAAAAGGCCCTTACCAAGCAGGGCATGAAGATCATGACCGGCGCCGGCGTCGAGGCGATCACCGCCAACGACAAGGGCGTGAAGGCCAAGATCAAGGGCAAGGACGGCAAGGTCGTCGAGCACGACTTCAGCCATGTCATCTCGGCCGTGGGCATCGTGCCCAACACCGAGGAGATCGGCCTGGAAGCACTCGGCATCAAGGCCGACCGCGGCTTCATCCAGATCGACGACTACGGCCGCACCAATGCCGCCGGGATCTGGGCCATCGGCGACTGCACGCCCGGACCCTGGCTCGCCCACAAGGCCAGCCATGAAGGCGTGACCGCTGCCGAATCGATCGCCAAGGAACTCGGCAACAAGGACGTGCATCCGCACGGCCTCGACCGGAACAACATTCCGGGCTGCACCTACTGCCACCCGCAGATCGCTTCGGTCGGCATGACCGAGGAAAAGGCCAAGGAAGCGGGTTACACCGTCAAGGCCGGCACTTTCCCGTTCATCGGCAACGGCAAGGCGATCGCGCTGGGCGAACCGGAAGGCTTCGTGAAGACGGTGTTCGACGCCAAGACCGGCGAACTTCTGGGTGCCCACATGATCGGCGCGGAAGTGACCGAGATGATCCAGGGATATGTGGTGGGCAAGACGCTGGAAACCACCGAGGCGGAACTGATGCAGACCGTGTTCCCGCATCCGACGATCTCGGAAGCGATGCACGAATCGGTGCTGGCCGCTTACGGACGCGCGATCCACATCTGAGCCTTCGCCAGAGACGCAAAAGAGAAGGGCGGGCTTGCATGGGCTCGCCCTTTTTCTTGTTGGCGCTCGGTGTGGATATTCGCTTCAGAACGTCCGTGAGAGGATGACCAGCGTCGGGTCTCCGATAAACGGTTCCGGGATGAAGCCCTTGTCGCGTTCCACTTCGATGGCGGCGCTGTTCTCGCGGCTCTCGATCGCGATCACACGCTTGCAGCCGCGCTTCTCCGCCTGCTTGCCGAGGAAATCGAGCATGGCCCAGCCCACACCCTTGCCCTTGTGGTCTGCGCGCACCGAAATCGCGACTTCGGCCGTGTCTCCCTGATCGTCGAAGGCCAGAACGCCCGAGGCGATGATCTCTCCACGATCCGAGAAGCCCAGCCACGATTCGGTCTGGTAGTGATCCGCCTTCACGATCGGCGCGATCTGCTGGGGGCTCACCCGGTCGGCAGCCGCGAAGAAGCGGAAGCGGCGGTCGTCGTCGGTCACATGTTCGAAGAACTGCGAGAGGGCCTCGGCGTCGTCTTCCCGGGCCGGGCGAACGTCGAGCGCGATGCCCGAGCGAGTGGGCAGCGTGATGGCGTCATTCAAGGACATGGATCGAGACTCCGGTTGACTGGTATCGGATTCCTAAGCCTTTCTAACACGCAAGGTCTTGATCGGGATCATTATCCCTGCGCGTAGAGGCGGCAAGGCTAACACAGCCTGTCGCTTATGTCCCGCTGGCGAGACAGATCATGGGAAGACGGTGGCGTCCGCCGATTCATCGGTTAAGGTGGCGAGGAAACGGCGGTGCCCAAGTCCGCCGGGAACGAGTTCTGCCGGAGAGGATGCCGGCGAGAGGAGAAGGACATCATGGTCGAGGCCATCTATCCCGTGCCCAGCGAATGGGCGAAGAACGCCCTGATCGACGAGGCGCGCTACCAGGAGATGTATGCGCGCTCCATAGAAAATCCCGAAGGATTCTGGGCCGAGGAAGCGCAGCGGGTCGACTGGATCAAGCCGTTCAGCGTGGTGAAGCAGACCAGCTTCCACGAAGCCGACTTCGGCATTTCCTGGTTCACCGACGGCACGCTCAACCTCTCCGCCAACTGCCTCGATCGCCACCTTGCGGAACGCGGCGATGCCTTGGCGATTCTCTGGGAACCGGACGATCCGAAGAACCCGGAACGCCGCATCACCTACCGCGAACTCCACGAATCCGTGTGCCGCTTCGCCAACCTGCTCAAGGCCAGGGGCGTGAAGCGCGGCGAGCGGGTGACGATCTACCTGCCGATGGTGCCCGAGGCCGCCGTCGCCATGCTCGCCTGCGCGCGCATCGGCGCGATCCACTCGATCGTCTTTGCCGGCTTCTCTCCCGACGCGCTGGGCGGGCGCATCCAGGACTGCGACAGCCGCATCGTCCTGACCTCGGACGAGGGCCTGCGCGGCGGCAAGAAGATCGCGCTCAAGGCCAATGTCGATGAAGCGCTCAAGGCCTGCCCGGGTGTGGAAAGCGTGATCGTGCTGAGCCATACCGGTGCCGATGTACCGATGGTCGAAGGCCGCGACATCGACTGGGCTTCCGCCGTGGCGGAGCAGTCCCCGGACTGCGCGCCAGAGGAAATGAACGCGGAAGACCCGCTGTTCATCCTCTATACGTCCGGATCCACGGGCAAACCCAAGGGCGTGCTCCACACCACCGGCGGCTATTCGGTCTGGGCTTCGATGACCCACGAATATGTCTTCGACTACCGCCCAGGGCAGATCTACTGGTGCGCGGCGGATATCGGCTGGGTGACCGGCCATTCCTATGTCGTCTATGGTCCGCTGATGAACGGCGCGACCACGGTCATGTTCGAAGGCGTGCCCAACTTCCCCGATCCGAGCCGCTTCTGGCAGGTGGTCGACAAGTTCCAGGTCGAGATTTTCTACGGTGCCCCCACCGCTCTGCGCGCGCTGATGCGCGAGGGCGACGACTGGGTGAAGAAGACCTCGCGCAAGAGCCTGCGCCTGCTCGGCTCGGTGGGAGAGCCGATCAATCCCGAGGCCTGGTCCTGGTATCACGAAGTGGTGGGCGAGGGGCGCTGCCCGATCGTCGACACCTGGTGGCAGACCGAGACGGGCGGGGCGATGATAACGCCGCTGCCCGGCGCCACCGCGCTCAAGCCGGGCTCGGCCAGCAAACCGCTGTTCGGCGTGAAGCCGATGCTGCTCGATAACGACGGCTCCGTGCTGGAGGGCGCAGCGGACGGCTGCCTTGTCATTGCCGACAGCTGGCCCGGACAGATGCGTACAGTCTGGGGCGATCACGAGCGCTTCTTCCAGACCTATTTCACGACCTTCCCGGGCTATTACTTCACCGGCGACGGCTGCCGCCGCGACGAGGATGGCTATTTCTGGATCACCGGCCGCATCGATGACGTCATCAACGTCTCGGGCCATCGCATGGGCACGGCGGAAGTCGAATCCGCGCTCGTGGCGCATCCCGCCGTGGCCGAGGCGGCGGTCGTGGGCATGCCGCACGAGATCAAGGGGCAGGGCATCTATGCCTTCGTCACCTGCAACGCCGAAATCGAGCCTGACGAGGATTTGCGCCGCGAACTGATCAAATGGGTCCGGCACGAGATCGGCCCGATCGCGACGCCCGACGTGATCCAGTTCACGCCGAGCCTGCCGAAAACCCGCTCGGGCAAGATCATGCGCCGCATCTTGCGTAAGATCGGCGAGAATGACTTCTCGAGCCTCGGCGACACCTCCACGCTCGCCGATCCTTCGGTGGTCGACAACCTGATCGCGGGACGTCCACAACCGGCAGCCGCCTGAAGGACGCCAGACGGCCTCGCTCCGTCGGCAGGGATGGTTCGTCCCGAAATGGGGCTACCGAACCTGCCGACGCAGCAAATATGTCATGGAAGATACGTAAGGTTTCCGTCTCGTAAACTGAGGCGAATCCATGAACGCGACGCTTGCTGCCCCCTCAGCCACTATCAGGCCGGATCTTGAAAAAGGGCTCGGAGCCGCAGGAAAGATCGGCTTTGGCGCAGCCATCGTCGCGGCCTTGCTCTACGTGGCCTACAGCGTCTACTCCGACGCTGCGGCGGTCGGGGTAGAGCCCACGACCTATCTTCCGTTTCTGCTGCTGTTCGTGGCTCTCCTGATCGCGCTCGGGTTCGAGTTCGTGAACGGCTTCCACGATACCGCAAATGCCGTCGCCACGGTGATCTACACCAATGCCATGCCGGCCAATATTGCGGTGGTATGGTCGGGGTTCTTCAATTTCCTCGGCGTGCTGCTCTCGACCGGAGCCGTAGCCTTCGGCATCGTTTCGCTGCTGCCGGTCGAACTGATCCTGCAAGTAGGGTCGAACGCCGGCTTCGCGATGGTCTTCGCGCTGCTGCTGGCCGCGATCATCTGGAACCTGGCGACCTGGTGGCTGGGCATTCCCTCATCGAGTTCGCATACCCTGATCGGCTCCATCATCGGCGTCGGCGTGGCCAATGCCATGATGCACGGCAAGGGCGGCACGGCAGGCGTGGACTGGAGCAAGGCCACCGAGATCGGCCAGGCACTGCTGTTCTCGCCGCTGATCGGCTTCGGCGTGGCGGCGCTGCTGTTCCTCGCGATGAAGGTTCTCGTGCGCAAGCGCGAACTCTACGAGGAACCCAAGGACGGCCTGCCGCCGCCGCTCTGGATCCGCGCCTTGCTGATCTTCACCTGCACCGGTGTCAGCTTCGCCCATGGCTCCAACGACGGCCAGAAGGGCATGGGCCTGATCATGCTCATCCTGATCGGCACGGTGCCGACCGCCTACGCGCTCAACCGCGCCGTGCCGGAACGCTATACCGCCGAATTTCACGCCCGCTCCATCGCCGCCGAGACGACCCTGAGAGCTGCTGTTGGAACTGGAACCGGCGCCGACCTCGATCCCACGGAAGCACGCCGCCAGGTCACCGCCTATATCGCCGAAAAGAGTTTCACGCCCGAGACGCTCCCGGCTCTCTCTGCGCTTGTCCACCACGTCGATTCGCAGGTGATGGCATACGGCTCCCTCGCCAAGGTGCCGGCAGCGGCGGTGAGCAATATCCGCAACGACATGTACCTTGCCTCGGAAGCGATCAAAGGGCTGGGCAAGCAGAAGCCACGCGAACTATCCGAAACGGCGCAGGAAACCCTCGCCACCTACAAGTCCTCGCTGGACGCCGGCACGCGCTTCATCCCCACCTGGGTCAAGGTTGCGGTTGCCTTCGCACTGGGGCTTGGCACCATGGTGGGCTGGCGCCGCATCGTCGTGACCGTGGGCGAGAAGATCGGCAAGACGCACCTCACTTACGCCCAGGGCGCAGCCGCGGAACTGGTGGCGATGGGCACGATCCTGGGCGCCGACCACCTGGGACTGCCGGTTTCCACCACGCACGTCCTGTCCTCGGGCGTAGCGGGGACGATGGCCGCCAATCGGTCCGGCTTGCAGATGAGCACGGTCCGCAACCTGTTGATGGCCTGGGTGCTTACGCTGCCGGTCTCGATCGTCATCGCCGGCGGGCTTT
Organism: Novosphingobium sp. ZW T3_23; assembly: GCF_044987305.1. Lineage (NCBI taxonomy): Bacteria > Pseudomonadati > Pseudomonadota > Alphaproteobacteria > Sphingomonadales > Sphingomonadaceae > Novosphingobium > Novosphingobium sp. ZW T3_23. The sequence goes on along the minus strand of NZ_JBJDRF010000004.1, from coordinate 168,319 downwards.
ACATGATCTTCTCCCAGGTCTTCTGATCATCGCCGTCTGAACGACAGGAAGGCGCCATGGCGAAGGACTCGCCGGAACTGATCCCGATCCAACCGTCCCATGGCGACATGGGACCGGGGCTGATCTGGGGCATGGACGTCAGCCCCGCCGGGGCCTTTGCGGTTGCCGATTGCGCGATACCGGCTGAAGGCGGCTTCCGCTGGCTCCACCTGAATCTGGCGCATCAACGGACGAGAAGCTGGATCGAACAGTTCGCGCTGCTGCCCACGGCGGCCCGGGAGTTGCTCCTTTCTGCCGATACCCATCAGCGCGCCTTGGTGGACGGGGATACGATCGCCTGCGTCCTCCACGATTTCGAGCGCGACTTCGACGTCGCCGACACCGCGCGCATCGGCGGCCTGCGCATGGCTCTCATGCCCGGACTGATGATCACCGCGCGGCTTCACCCCGTCCGCTCCGCCGACATAGTTCGCAATCGCCTGTCTCGCTGGACGGGCGCATTTGCCGCGGCTCAGGCGCTGGAATTGCTGGTTGGCGCAATCAACGAGAACATGGCCGATATCTGCCGATCGCTGAGCGCCGAGGTGCAGCATGTCGAGGATGCCTTCCTGGATGCGCGCAACCCTCCCAAGGCGCGCGATCTCATCGGCATCCGCCGCCGCCTGGCCCAGATCCAACGCATCATTTCCGGAATGCGCGGCGTTTTTCAGCGCCTGGAAAAGGACGAGGATCTTCCCGAACCCCTGCTTCCCAGCGTCGAGAAGATCGCCCAGCGCATACAGTCGCTGGACGGCGACGTGGCGGGCGTGCAATCGCAACTCCGGCTTCTGCGCGAAGAACTGGACATTCAGGAATCGCAGCGGACCAACCAGAACCTCTACATCCTGTCCATCGTCACCGCCCTGATGCTCCCCGCGACCCTTGTCACCGGCATCTTCGGCATGAATACGGGCGGGCTGCCGTTCGCCCAGGGGCCCTTCGGCACGATCCACGCCACCCTCATGGCCGGCGGGGCCGCTATCGCGACTTACCTGCTGCTGCGCTGGATGGGGTTCATGCGCCGCTGATCGAGCGACGCCCACGAAAGCGGGTGGCGGACAGGGTGGGATTCGAACCCACGGTGAGCTTCCACCCACGGCGGTTTTCAAGACCGCTGCCTTAAACCACTCGGCCACCTGTCCGTTCGAGAGAGCGAATAGAGAAATCGGAGCCGCTTGCAAGCCTCCACTGCAAGCGGTTGTGCATGGAATACTGTCGCAAGCGCGTGTCGAACGGGACGGAAGGTCGTTGGCTTGCGGCAACTGTCCCCGTCAGATGTGGATCGGGCATTTGCAAGACCGCCGCATTGTGCAAGGTTTGCAGGGATGACTCTATCCTCGAAGCTCCGTTCCCTGCGCCGTCCCCTCCTTGCAGCTGCTCTCACCCTCGTGCCTACCGCGTCGATCGATGCGCAGCCGGTCGTGCAAAGCATCGCGCAAAGCTCAGCCCCACAGACCGTCGCGGGGCAGACTTTCGAAGGCTATCTGCAAACCGTGGGAGCAAGGGCCCGCCGCGAGGGTGTCAGCAGCGCCACGATATCGCGCGTGTTGACGGGGCTCGTGCCGAACCAGCGGGTTGTCGAACTCGACTCCGCGCAGCCGAGCCGCTCCACTACGCCGCCGCCGGTGGCGCCCTATATCGCCCAGCACGTCGGCCCCAGCATCATTGCGCGGGGGCGGTCCCGCTATTCCGAGCTTTCCGGCATCCTGCCCTCGATCGAACGACGCTATGGCGTTCCGGCACCGATGCTTTTCGCCATCTGGGGCCATGAGACGAACTACGGCAGCTACCTGGGAGACTTCGACCTGGCCCGCTCGCTCGCGACGCTGGCCTGGGAGGGGCGCCGTCGCGCCCTGTTCGAGGGCGAGTTGATCGCCTTGCTCAAGATGGTGGACCAGGGCGTTCCCACCTATCGCCTCAAGGGCAGTTGGGCGGGGGCCTTCGGCTATCCGCAGTTCCTGCCGAGCGTCTACCTGAAGCTGGCCGTAGATGGCGACGGCAACGGCACGCGGGACATCTTCACGAGCCCGGCGGATACGATTGCATCCATCGCCAACTACTTCCGCGATGCCGGATGGCGTCCCGGCCAACCCTGGGGCGTTCCTGTCTCGCTGCCCCCCGGCTTCAGCGCGAATGCCTATTCGAGCAAGCTTTCCGCGCCCAGTTGCGACCGCGTCCATGCGCGCCACGGCCAGTGGAAGACCGTATCCGAATGGCGCGCGCTGGGTCTATCCCCGCAGCGGGCTCTTGCCGGGGACGTGCTCACATCGCTGTTTCAGCCGGATGGGCCCGGCACGCCCGCCTATCTGTTAACCGGTAATTATCGCGTCATCCTTCAGTACAACTGCTCCAATTATTATGCGTTGTCCGTAGGATTGCTTGCAGATGAGATTGCCCGCTAACCGTTCCTGGCTGCTCGCCGTATCGGTTCTGACAATGGCAGCGTCAGGCCCGGCAGGGGACTATCCGATAGTGGTGGGCGAGCCCTTCGTCATCGGCACCACGACCTGGACGCCGACCGACAAGCTCAACTACGATGCCGTGGGCTATGGCGCGGTCGGTGCCGGACCCGGCTTGAGCGCCGCGCACAAGACGCTCCCTCTGCCCAGCTACGTGGAAGTGACCGCACTCGATAGTGGCCGTACCATTCTCGTCCGCCTCGAAAGACGCGGGCCCATGGCCAATGACACTTTGCTGGAACTCTCGCCCGACGCGGCTTCGCAGCTTGGCTTCGCGCCGGGCGTTCGCGCGCCGATCCGGGTGCGGCGCGTCAATCCGCCGGAAGTCGAGCGTGCCGCGCTCCGAAGCGGCGGCACGGTTCCCGAGCGCATGGAAACGCCGGAAGGGCTCCTGAAGGTTCTGCGCCGGAAACTGGCGGAGCAGGCGCCGCTCAAGCAACCTCCATCCACACCGCCGATGATGCCGAAGGAGCCTTTCGCAAACGTGCGTCTTTCCGCCCCGAAGCCAGTTCCGGTCGCGCCGGTCCTGAGCGCTCTGCCAGCTCCCGCCAGCGCAACGGCAGTCCGCGCACCTTCGGCCCGCATGGCCGAAACGACGAAAGACCCGCATATCGTGCAAGTCGGCGCCTTTGCAGTGGAGGAAAATGCGCGCAGGACCGCCGCGAAGCTGAAGGCCACGACAACCCTAAGCGGCAAATTCTGGCGCGTGAGCATGGGCCCCTTCGCAAATCGTGCACAAGCTGCCGCAGCGCTGGAGAAGGCCAGGGCGGCAGGGTATAGCGACGCACGAATCCAGCGCGCGGATTGATAAAGGGTCGTTTCGCGCGCCGCCACCGCGCCTGTCCTGGGCGTGCGGGAGAAGTTGCGTCTTGAAATCCTTCCTGAAGTCCGCCCTCCTGTTCGCCGCCCCGGCAAGCCTTGTCGTCGCGGGCATCTCCGGCCCGGCAGGCGCAGCGATCCCCACGCCGCCGCCAGAACTGGCACCGATCCCGGTGAGCATCCTCGTCGATATCGGCTCGGGTCAGGTGCTCGTGCAGAGGCGGCCGGACGTGCCGTTTCTTCCCGCGTCGGTCACCAAGGTGATGACGGCCTTCGTCGCCTTCGAAGAGATCGACGCAGGCCGTCTCAGCCTGGACAGGCAGTTTTCCGTCCGGCCCGAAACGGCAAAGGAATGGTTCGCAAAAGGTACTTCCATGTACCTGACGGAAAAAGATAAACCCACCGCCCGCGATTTGCTTCATGGCGTCATGACGGCCTCGTCCAACGACGGGGCCGTAGTCCTGGCGGAAGGTTACGCGGGTAGCGTCGGGGCATGGACGGACATGATGAACGCCGCCGCCCGCCGTATCGGCATGACGGGCAGCCATTATCACACGCCGAACGGCTGGATGGACGACGGCCATACCTACATCACCGCCAGCGACATGGTGAAACTGGCCGACGCCATGATCACGCGGCATCCGCAGCTTTATCACGAGTTCTCGGGCGTAAAGCGCTACCTTTGGCGCGACGTCGCCATGCGCAGCCACGACCCCACCGTTGGCGTCGTTCCCGGCGCGGACGGCATCAAGACCGGCTACACGCGCGAGGCAGGCTACAATTTCCTCGGCACGGCAGAGCGCGGCGGCCGCCGTCTCGTCATGATGCTGGCCGCCTCGCCGTTGCCGAAGGTGAGGGACGATGCTGCCAAGGCCTTGCTGGAATGGGGCTTCTCCGCCTGGGACGCGCGCCACCTCTTCGACCAGGGGCAGCCGGTCGGCCAGGCCAAAGTGCAGGGCGGCGATGCGCGATCGGTCCCGCTCGTCGCCAACCGCGAAGTCCACGCGACCTTGCCGAAGGGCGGTCACGAGAAGATTTCGGTGGCGATACATTACAAGGGGCCGCTGGTGGCCCCGATCCGCAAGGGCGATCAGGTCGGCGAGCTCGAAATCAAGGTCGAAGGCCTCGCTCCCGGTCACGTCCCGCTCTACGCCGGCAAGGACGTGGGCGTCGCCGGACCGCTGGACAGAATGATGAACGGGCTTATCAGCTTCTTCTCATGATCCGAGGACGATTCATTGCGCTGGAAGGCGGGGAAGGGGCGGGCAAGTCCACCCAGTCGCGCCTCTTGGCAGAGGCCTTGCGCGCGAAGGGCATCGAAGTCGTAACGACCCGCGAACCGGGCGGCACGGCCGGAGCCGAAGCGATCCGCTCGCTGCTTCTCCATGGCGTCGGCGGCGACGATGCGGACGAGCAGGACGGCTGGGGCCCGCGCGCGGAGGCGCTGTTGTTCGCCGCCGCTCGTTCGGACCATGTCGAAAAGCTGATTCGGCCGGCCATCGATCGCGGCGCCTGGGTGATCTGCGACCGGTTCCTCGATTCGAGCCGGGCATACCAGGGCGGCGGCGGCGGCCTGTCGGACGCCGATATCCGCACCCTGCACGGGATCGGCAGCGAAGGCCTCCTGCCGGATGTCACGGTGCTCATAGAAGTCTCGCCTGAAGTCGCGGCCGCGCGGCTGGCCTTGCGCGACGTCGACGGCACCGACCGTATCGGCGGCCGCGAAGCCGCCTATCACAGCCGCGTTGCGCAGGCCTTCTCCGGCTTTGCGAATGCAGAACCGGCGCGTTTCGCCCGCATCGACGGCGACGGTACGCCCGAAGAGACCTGCGCCCGCATTCTCGCGGCTCTGGACCTGCACCCATGAGCGCGGACCTGCCGTTCATCGGGCAGCGGGCGGCGTGGCAGGAGTGGCTCGCGGCCCTGGCTTCCGAACGCATGCATCATGCCTGGCTGTTCTCGGGAGGCAAAGGGCTCGGCAAGGCAGCCTTCGCCCGCACCGCTGCGGCGGAGCTGGTTCGAACGCCCTGCGATGCCCGTCCGGATCCTGAAAAGCACCCGGACATCCATGTTCTGGAACATCTGCCCGCCAACGACGACGAGGCCAAGAAAAAGGCCGAAGGAAAGCCCTACCAGACCAAGCGCAACATCTCGGTCGATCAGGTTCGCGAGATGATCCGACGCCTGGCCACGAAACCGACCATGGGCGATCGCCGCGCGATCATCATCGATCCCGCCGACGACATGGAGAAAAGCGCCGTCAACGCCTTGCTCAAGGCCCTGGAGGAGCCTCCCGCCGGAACGTACTTCCTCCTGCTGGCGCATCAACCTGGCCGATTGCTGCCGACGATACGTTCGCGCTGCCGCGTCCTGCGCTTTGCCGCGCTCGACGAGCACGAACTCGACGAGGCGATCCGCCGCGACCTGCCGCACGCCGATGGCGAGACCAGACGGGCAGCGATCGCGGCATCGCATGGCGCCCCCGGCGTGGCCCTGAGCTTTGTGGAGCACGATCTCGGCCAGATCCACGACTTGATGATGCGAATTCTCGATCAAGGCGATGCCGAGTACCACTTGCGCGGCCGCCTGGCCGAGGAAATGGGCACGCGACCGGCGCGGGAGCGGCAACTGGCAACCCTGGAACTTGCGCGGACCGCTCTTGCCAATGCGCTGGCCGCTGCATCGCCCGCGCGCCAGAAACGCCTCATTGAGGCGCACGGCACTTTGACGCGGCTTTCCACCCAGGCGCCTACGTATAATTTCGAGGCAGGCCTGCTCATTATGGAAATTGGCGGGTTGCTGGCTTCGACAGCGATGCCTAGAGAGGCGGTTCGCTAGAAACTCCTGCAAAGAAAGCGCGACGCCGCATGGGCGAGCCCTATTACATCACGACCGCGATCAGCTATCCCAACGGCAAGCCGCATATCGGCCATGCTTATGAAGCCATCGCCGCTGACGTCATCTCCCGCTTCAAGAAAGCGGAAGGCTTCGATGTCCGGTTCCAGACCGGCACCGACGAGCATGGCCTGAAGATGGCGCAGAAAGCGCGCGACCTGGGAATTACGCCTGCGGAACTGGCTACCGAAATGTCCGGTCATTTCAGGGATATGTGCGATGCTTTGAACATCGATTACGATGTATTCATCCGCACGACCGAACCGCGTCACCATGCGGCGACCCAGGAACTGTGGCGCCGCATGGAAGCCAACGGCGACTTGTACCTGGACCGCTACGAGGGCTGGTACTCGGTACGCGACGAAGCCTACTACGACGAAAGCGAACTTGTCCTCGGCGAGAGCGGCGCGAAGCTTTCCCCACAAGGCACGCCGGTCGAATGGACCGTCGAAGAGTCGTGGTTTTTCCGGCTTTCCCGCTATCAGGACAAACTGATCGAGCTTTATACCTCGACCGACTTCATTCGTCCCGAAACGCGCAAAAACGAGATCCTGCGTTTCGTCGAAGGCGGCCTGCGCGATCTTTCGGTATCGCGCACAAGCTTCGACTGGGGGATCAAGGTTCCGGGCAGCGAAAACCATGTGATGTACGTCTGGGTCGATGCCCTGACCAATTACCTCACCGGCCTTGGCTTCCCTGAGGAAGGCGGCGATTTCGCCAAGTTCTGGCCGGCCGACGTCCACCTCATCGGCAAGGACATCGTTCGCTTCCACACCGTCTATTGGCCCGCGTTCCTGATGAGCGCCGGCCTGGCCCTGCCGAAGCAGGTGTTCGGCCATGGCTTCCTGCTCAATCGCGGGCAGAAGGAATCGAAGTCACTCGGCAATGTAACCGATCCCATCGGCCTTGCAGAAACCTTCGGCGTCGACACCTTGCGCTATTTCTTCCTGCGCGAAGTCGCGTTCGGGCAGGATGGCTCCTGGTCCGCCGAAGCGATCGTGACCCGTGCCAATGCAGAATTGGCAAACAGTTTCGGCAACCTCGCGCAGCGAAGCCTTTCCATGATTTTCAAGAACATGGACGGCGATGTTAAGGCTGGTCTTCCCGAAACGGATGCCGACGTCGCACTGCTCGCCGCCGTCGCTGAAGGCATCGCTGGCCTGCGCAAGAGCTTCGAGGAATTCGCGTTCAGTGAAGGCCTGGAAGCCTGGATGCGCGCCGTTTTTGCCTGCAACCAGTACGTTGATGAGCAGGCCCCCTGGGCGCTGCGGAAATCCGATCCCGAGCGCATGGAAGCCGTGCTGATGATGCTGTTCCGCGTCGTCCGGGATCTGGCTCTTGCCGTTCGCCCCGTCGTGCCGACCTCCATCGACAAGCTGCTGGACCAGATGGGCATCGCCTCGGATGCAAGGGATTATGCCGCCCTTGCTGATGGAGACTGGTTCGCGACGCTCGTCGCTTCGGGCTTCAAGGTAGACAAGCCGGTCGGCGTATTTCCCCGCCTTGAGCTGCCGGAGGAAACAGACGCGTGATGCTCATCGATTCGCATTGCCATCTCGAATACGAAGGGCTCGTCGAGGATCAGGAGGGGGTTCTCGACCGTGCGCGCTCGGCCGGCATTCGCGGATTTCTGAACATCTCGACCCGGCGCAGCGAGTGGGAGAGGGTGGTCGCCACGGCCGCCCGGCATCCCGATGTCTGGGCCTCGGTCGGCATTCACCCGCATGAAGCGGACCAGCACGCGGATCTGGGTGAGGGGGCGCTTCTCGAAGCCACCCGTCACCCCAAGGTTATCGGCATCGGGGAAACCGGGCTGGACTACTACTACGACAAGTCCGACCGCGATGTTCAGCAAGCGCTGTTCCGCACGCATATCGTGGTTGCTCGGGAGACAGGACTTCCGGTGATCATCCACACCCGCGATGCCGAGGCGGACACGCTTCGGATCCTGGAAGAGGAAATGGAGAAGGGGGCTTTTCCGGCCCTGATCCACTGTTTCACCGCCAGCGCGGAATTCGGCCGCAATGTTCTGGATCTGGGACTGTCGATCTCGATATCGGGCATAGTCACCTTCAAGAATGCCAAAGACTTGCAGGACGTTGTTGCGACGATTCCTGAAGATCGCATCCTGGTGGAAACGGATTCGCCGTTCCTCGCTCCGGTGCCGCATCGCGGGAAGCCTTGTCAGCCTGCCTACACTGCCGACACCGCGAGGTTCGTTGCCAATCTGCGCGGCATCCCCGTAGAGCAGTTGAGCGAGGCGACCACCCGAAACTTCTTCAATCTGTTCACGAAAGCGGCCGCGTGAAAGTCACGATCCTTGGGAGCGGGACGTCTACCGGGGTTCCACGCCTCGGCGGCGAATTCGGTGCAGATTGGGGACTCTGCGACCCCAACGAACCGAAAAACCGCCGCACACGCGTCGCCATCCTGCTGGAAAGCGATGCGGGAAGCCGCATCCTCGTAGACACGCCGACCGACTTGCGCGCCCAACTGCTAGCGAACGATATCCATCGGATCGACGCGGTTTTCTGGACCCACGATCATGCCGATCATTGCCATGGCATCGATGACCTTCGTCCGCTCCGTTACGGCCGCGCCGGACCTATTCCGGGCTTTTCCAATTCCGAAACGGTCCGCCGCCTTCGCCAGCGCTTTGGATATGTTTTCGCGGGTCAATTCGGTTATCCAACTTTGATTTCCCTGGATAATCTCGACACCATGCGACTTTGCGAGGGTTTCCGGGTAGACCACGTCCAGATGCCTCATGGACCGGCGGAATCCACTGGTTTCCGGTTCGACTGCGATGGCAAGTCGATCTGCTACATGACGGACTTCAGCGAGATCACGCGAGGCATGATCGACTTGTGCTACGGCGCGGATCTGTTGATAGTGGATTGCCTGCGCCGCGAACCGCATCCGACGCATGCGCATCTGGGCATGGCACTGGAAGTGGCAGAGGTCTGCCGCGTAGGTCAGGCTGTGCTGACGCATCTCGACAAGAGCATGGATTATGCCACACTCTGCGCCGAAGTACCCGAAAACGTTCGGGTGGCATTCGATGGGATGGTTATCGAACCATGAGCCAGGCAGGACTGATCGTCGGCATCATATCCGTGATCGGCGCGCTCGTCCTTGTCACAAGCCATTCGCGATTCCGCTCCATGCCCAGAGCAACCACGATCAAGCTGGCGCTGATCTGGGCAGCGATCATCATCGGCGTCGTGCTCATCATCCAGGTCAGCGGTTTCCAGATCCGACAATAGCCGTCGGATCACCAGATCATCAGCCTTTCCGCCCATGATTTAACATAAGATGTATTATCGATCCTCATGACCGAACCTCGCCATCAACAGCTCGATCGCCTCTTGTCCATTATGGCGCGTCTGCGCGATCCGGTGTCTGGTTGCGAATGGGATCTTGCGCAGAATTTCGCGACGATCGCCCCCTATACGATCGAGGAAGCCTACGAGGTCGCCGATGCCATTGCGCGCGAGGATCTTGCCGGCTTGCGCGACGAGCTTGGCGACCTGCTGCTCCAGGTCGTGTTTCATGCTCGCATGGCCGAGGAAGACGGCCATTTCGCGTTCGGCGATGTCGCGGACGCCATCTCGACCAAACTGGAAGTACGCCACCCTCACATATTCGGTGATGACGCCAGCGGAGATGCCCAGACGGAGCGTTGGGAAAAGGTCAAGGCCAAGGAACGCCACGCCAAAGGCGAAACAAGTGCGGTCGATGGCGTAGCGATCTCCCTGCCCGCTCTCATGCGCGCGGAAAAGCTCCAGAAACGAGCGGCGCGCGTTGGTTTCGATTGGCCCGACCCAAGCGGTGCGGCCGAGAAAGTGCACGAGGAAATGGCGGAACTCGCCGAAGCTTCCGAAGCCGAAAAGCTGGAAGAAGCTGGTGACCTGTTGTTTGCAGCCGTCAACCTTGTGCGGTTGAACGGCATCGCACCGGAAGACGCCTTGCGCGCCGCCAATGCCAAGTTCGAACGCCGTTTTCGAGCCATGGAAGCCTTCGCCAACCGCGATGGCAAGTCGTTCGAAGGCCTCCCACTGGATGAGCAGGAGGCCTACTGGCAGGCGGTGAAGACGTCAGAGCGCGCTGAAACGCCCTAGTTCTCGCTCGGCCAGACGAACCTGCAGGCGCAGCATCGGCCCCTCCTCACTCTCGCCCGCGTCCTCTTCCGACAGGACTTCGCCGCGCGCATGCAGGAAAGCGATGCGCTGGCCGTCGCTGGCAGGAAGCACGAAGGTGTAGACCTTGGCTCCCGATGTCAGCGTGGCGCCTACCGTTTCCAGCAGGAATTCGCACCCCATGCCCGTGCGCGCGGAGGCGGGCACGATGATCTCATCAGGCCGCTGCGCCATGGCTTCGCGCATGTCGGCAGCTTGGGTGGGGGTGAGCAGATCCCACTTGTTCCAGACTTCGATGATCGGGATCGATGCAGCGACCTCTTCATCGCCCGCATCCTCGCCCTGCCCGTCCGCCACGCCAAGGTCCGCCAGCACTTCCAGAACCTGGCGCTTTTGCGATTCGGTATCGGGGTTGGCGATGTCGCGAACGTGGAGAATGACGTCTGCGGCGTTCACTTCCTCCAGAGTGGCGCGGAAGGCCGCGACAAGCTGGGTCGGAAGGTCGGAAATGAACCCAACGGTGTCCGAAAGAATCGCCTTTTCGACCGCCGGAAGACGGATTGCGCGCATCGTGGGGTCGAGCGTGGCGAAGAGCAAGTCTTCCGCCATGACATCGGCCCCAGTCAAGCGATTGAACAGCGTGGATTTTCCAGCGTTGGTATAGCCCACCAGCGCAACGATCGGCCAAGGCGCCTTTTCACGGCGATCACGGTGCAGGCCGCGCGTCCGGCGGACTTGCTCCAGTTCGCGCCGGATCTTCGCCATGCGGTCGCGGATCATGCGGCGATCGGCCTCGATCTGCGTTTCGCCCGGACCACCCAGGAAGCCGAAACCACCGCGCTGGCGTTCCAGGTGCGTCCAGCTACGAACAAGGCGGCCAGCCTGGTAGTCCAGATGCGCAAGCTCGACCTGGAGCCGACCTTCGGCGGTTGCCGCGCGCTCGCCAAAGATTTCGAGGATCAGCCCGGTGCGATCGATGACCTTGCGCTTGAGCTTTTCCTCAAGGTTGCGTTGCTGGATCGCGGACAGCGAGCCATCGACAATGATCAGCTCCGCCTCGTTGAGTTCGCAGGCGACCGAGATGTTCTGTATCTGGCCCTCGCCGAAAAGCGTGCCGGCGCGCGGTTCGCGAATGGGGATCGCCATGGCTTCCACCACGACCAGGCCGATTGCCGCGGCAAGGCCCTTGGCCTCTTCGAGACGCGCCTCGGGATCGAGATCCCAGCCTGACCGAGAGCCCGATCGAGACTGGGGACCACGCATCTGCGGATAGACGACGAGGGCACGCGCACCGCGCGTGACCTCGCCCTTGAGTTCGTCGTTCAAATCAGTTCAGCTTCCGGTGTTGTCAGTCTTCGGCTTCTTCATTCGCCTGAAGATCGACCGGAGTCACGGGCTGAATCGTCGAAACGGCATGCTTGTAGGCAAGCTGCACGTAGCCTTCGCGCTCCAGCAGCATGCAGAACAGGTCATAGGCGGCGACACGGCCCTGCAGCATCACGCCATTGATCAAAAACATGGTGACCTGAACGCCGGCATTGCGAATGCTGGAAAGGAACACGTCCTGAAGGACGCGCGTCTTCTTGCCATTGTCGGCGCCGCTGGAAAACTGGCGCGCATCGACCGGGGTCGAGGGCATGATCGTCGAGATCGCGTGCTTGTAGACAAGCTGCGACTGGCCATCGCGGCGCAGAAGAATGGAGAAATTGTCGAACCAGGTGACGATGCCCTGCAACTTCACACCCTTGACCAGGAACATGGTCACCGGCGTCTTGTTCTTGCGCAGGAGGTTGAGGAACTGGTCCTGAAGGTTCTGCCCCTTCCCTGCCGATGTACCGGCCGAGATCGGCGGAGGAGCCACTGCCGCACCGGATTCGGCGGTTTCAGCTTCGGTTTCGGCCTCGGAGGACGAGGTTCGCGGACGAGCGGTCAGCGTACGGCCGGCCATATCATTTCTCCTTCTTTTTGGCGGCCGCTTTGCGGTCCGCGATCTGGTCATCGGAAATTCCCGGGACCGTTCTCGAATCGGAATCTACTCAGTTGCTGCAGTGCAGTAAACGCAGAAAATGTAGCATTCTTGTGACACGTTCGCAAAAAGCGCCCGCGACGGGTTCCGGATCATCGGAAATCCAGCCCCGAAAAGCCTGGATTTCCGATGATGTAAGGTTAGATCGGCTCCTCGCCGTCCAGTTCGCCCTCGCGCCGGTCAGCCATGCCGAGCAGCTTGAGCTTGCGATGGAGTGCAGAGCGCTCCATCCCGATGAATGAGGCCGTCTTCGAGATATTTCCAGAGAAACGACGTATCTGCACCCGCAGATATTCACGCTCGAAGCTCTCCCTCGCCTCGCGAAGGGGCGCGCTCATCATCACGGAAACGCCTGCATCCCCATTGCCACGACTGTTGAAGATTTCCGGCGGCAGCATGTCCGCCTCGATCCTCGACAGCTTCTCGCGCGGGGCCATGATCACCGTGCGCTCCACCACGTTGCGAAGCTGGCGCACGTTGCCCGGCCATTCGTAGGCCTGGAGAGCGGTCATGGCCTCTGGGCTTACCTGCGGCGGGGAAACGCCCTGTTCGTTGGCATAGCGCGCGAAAAAGTGGTCGATCAGGGCTGGAATGTCGTCCCGGCGCTCGCGCAGAGCGGGGATCGTCACCGGGACCACGTTGAGACGGTAGAACAGGTCTTCACGGAAGCGGCGCTCGGCGATTTCCTTTTCAAGATCGCGCGAAGTGGACGAAACCACCCGCACGTCGACGCGGATCTGGCGCGTACCGCCTACGCGAACGAAAGCCTGGTCCGTCAGCACCCGCAAGATGCGCGCCTGGGTCGAGAGCGGCATGTCCGCCACTTCATCGAAGTAAAGCGTCCCGCTGTCGGCGGTTTCCAGCAGGCCTGGACGGATCAAGGCGCCATCGGCCTCCTCGCCGAACAGCTCCTGTTCGAAGCGTTCCGGGGTGATGCGGGCGGAATTGACGCTGACGAAGGCGTTGCCAGCGCGCGGGCTCCAGGCATGGAGCAGGCGCGCGGCCACTTCCTTGCCGGAGCCGGCGGGGCCGGTGATCAGCAGGCGGCTGCCGGTGTTGGCCACGCGCTTCAGCGTGGCGCGGACCTGATTGATGGCCCCGCTCGATCCGGTGAACTCCTCTCCGGTGGAGAAGTCGTGGCGAAGCTGCGCGTTTTCGCGGCGCAGGCGCTCCGTCTCGGTGGCACGACCGACGAGATGAAGCAGCTTTTCCGCTTCGAACGGCTTTTCGATGAAGTCCACCGCGCCCCGGCTGATCGCGGCGACGGCCGTATCGATATTGCCGTGACCCGAAAAGATGATCACCGGCAGTTCCGGTTCGCGGGCCTTGATGGCATCCAGGACTTCGAGCCCGTCCATCGGACTGCCGTGAAGCCATACGTCCAGCAGCACCAGCGAAGGACGGCGGGCGTCGATCGCGGCCAACGCCGCTTCGCTGTCTCCAGCGGTGCGGCATTCGTAGCCTTCATCGCTCAGGACACCGGCGACCAGTTCACGGATGTCGCGCTCGTCGTCGACGATCAGGATTTCGAGAGCCATGACTTTGTCTTCTTGGTGAGGGTGATGGATGGGGAAAGCAGGTTGCGACAGGCCGACATCATTCGGCGGCTTCCTGCTTGCGGGCACCGGTTGCGGAAGCACCCGTTGCGGACGTCTGCGCAACCGGATCGGCGGCGAAGCGCATCGTCACCGTGGTACCGCCGCCGGGAGTGGGCATGAACAGCATTTCGCCGCCGTGCTCTTCGATGATCTTGTTGACGATGGCGAGGCCCAGCCCCGTGCCCTTTTCGCGGGTGGTCACGTAAGGCTCGATGATCCGCTCGCGATCCTGCGAGAGACCGATGCCGTTGTCCGCAATGCGCACGAGAATGGCTTCGGGCAGCGCCTCGACGGACACTGCGATGGCGCCGCGATAGTCCGCATCGGCGTCCTTGGCTTTCGCCTCGATGGCCTCGACGGCGTTCTTGAGAACGTTGGTCATCGCCTGGCCGTATTGATGCCGGTCGCAATCGATGGTGCCGACGGCGGCGTCGCTCCTGAAGCGGAAATCGACGTCCGGCCGCGCTACTTCCTGGAGGAACATCGCCTGACGGGTAAGCGCCACCGGATCTTCCGAGCGGAACACCGGCTTGGGCAGGCGCGCGAAGGACGAGAACTCGTCGACCATCTTCCGCAATTCGCCCACCTGGCGGATGATCGTGCGGGTGAGGTCTTCGAAGAGTTCGGGATTGTCGACGATCTGCTTGCGATAGCGACGGCTGAGACGTTCGGTGGCAAGCTGGATCGGCGTGAGCGGGTTCTTGATCTCGTGCGCGATGCGGCGGGCCACGTCCGACCAGGCCGCGGTGCGCTGGTCGAGAAGCTGGCGGGTGATGTCCTCGAAAGTGATGACATGGCCGGTCGCGTCGCGGCTGACCTTGACCGCGAACGTCAGTAGATCGCCGTTGCGGTTGTACTGGACGAGCCCGCCCGAGCTGCCCTGCTCGATCAGGGCAGCCATCTGCGGCGCCAGATCGGCAAGCGGCATGTCCTCGGGAATTTCCGACCGCATCGTCAGCAGCTTCTGCGCCGTGCTGTTCAGCAGCAGGATACGGCCCTCGGTATCGAGCGAGATGATCCCCGAGGTAACCGATTCCAGCACGGCCTCGATGAAGACGCGGCGTTCGTGCAACTGGCGATTGGCGCCGAGCAACGCCTGGGTCTGCTTTTCGATCTGCGCGGTCATGCGGTTGAACGCGCGGTTGAGCAGGCCGATCTCGTCGGCGCCGGTCCGCCCTTCGATCCGCAGCGCGAAGTTGCCGCTGCCCACCCGGCGCGCGGCGTCCACCAGCTCGTAGAGCGGCTTGACCTGCCTGTCCGCAAAGCGCAGCGCGAACCAGACCGCCAGCCCGACGAGGGCCAGCGAGGCGATGAACAGCGCGACGTTGAATCGCAACTGATAGACGCGGGCCCGGTTCGTCACCACTTCGTAGGCTTGAACGATGTTCTCGGCGTTTTCCGCCCGCTGCCCCTGGCTGAGAGCGAGCAGGTCCGAACTTCGCGCGGCATAGAGGTAGACGCCGGCATCCCTGTCGATCGGGGCGATGGCCACGACGCGATCGTTGTTGGAGGTGACCACCCACAGTTCGCCCTTTGCCAGGCGCTCCTGTGCTTCCGTAGTGATCCTCTTGTCGTCGGTCTTTCCTTCGGGATCGACGATGATTGCGGTCCGTTGGGTGCCGTCGCCGGCGACCTGGATGATCGCCGCTACCGACAGGTTTCGCCGGTAGACCTGGCCTCCGAAGAAGCGCTGGAACTTTTCGCTGATGACGGGCGATTCCGAAAGCTGCTTCCGCGTATCGACGGCCATCGCGACGGATTCGTACCCGACGTCGCGCTGGGTCTGTTCGTAGTATCCGCGCGCCAGCTTGTTCGCGTTTTCGATCAGGCCGCGCGAAGAGTCCGAGAACCAGAACTCCACGCCGGACTGGAACAGCCAGGATGCGAAGACCACCACGAGCAGGGTCGGTACGGCGGAAATCAGCGAGAAGATGAACACCAGCCTGACGTGCATCTGGCCCGTGCCGCCGATGTTCTCGGCGGCACGGCGCAGCGCCATGCGCCGGCCAAGCAGCACCAGGATCGCCATGGCCGGCACCAGGGTGCCGATCAGCAGCGTAGCGGTGAGGTTCGAGGGCAGCAGTTTCCCCTCGTTCCGGAAGTTGACCGCGATCCACGTAATCCCGGTCATGATCAGGAATGCCGCGATCGAAAGCACTTCCATGATGGCAAAGAAGTTCGCGCGCCGCGCAGCAACCTGCATACGCCGCCACCATCGCGGCCAGGCGCGTTTGTGGACCATCAACTCGCTCATCGTTGCACCGTTACAACGCCAGTGTTGCCACTTTGCAAGAGCAAATCCATCAATGCCGCATCATCATCGACGAGCGAATTCCTCAGGGTCTAGCGCCAGTTCGCTTAGGCGTTTGCGCAGGGTGTTGCGATTTATGCCGAGCGCTTGGGCCGCGCGGAGCTGATTTCCGCCGGTTTCCTTGAGCACCTCGGCAAAGAGAGGCCTCTCGAACGCCGCCGCAGCGGCCTGATAGATGGTGCCGTTGGCCGGGCGTTCCTCGGCCAGCCAACGCGTCACGGCCTGTGCGAGATCGCCTCCGGCCTCGCCCAACCCATCGGACGGCAGGGGCGCCGTCTCCACCGCGAGCAAGGGCAGGATGCTGTCCGGATCGATCGCATCCTCGCGGGCCAGGAGGGCCAGTCGATAGATGAAGTTCTTCAGTTCCCGGACGTTGCCTCGCCAGGGCTGGCGCCGCAGCAGGTCTACCGCCTCGACCGTGAGCTGGCGGCGCGGAAGCCCCTCGTTCGCCGCGTGCTGAAGGAAGTGCCGGGCAAGCACCTCGATATCGTCGCGCCGGTCGCGAAGCGGGGGCATGTGGATCGGCACGACGTTGAGCCGGTAGTAGAGATCCTCACGGAACCGACCGGAGGCGATCTCGGGTTCGAGATCCTTGTTGGTCGCGGCGATGATCCGCACGTCGAGCTGGATTTCCTCGCGGCCACCGACACGCCGCACCGTGCCGGACTGCAGCGCGCGCAACAGGCGGGTCTGCGCCTGCATCGGCATGTCGCCGATCTCGTCCAGGAACAGCGTTCCCCCGGCGGCCTGCTCGAACTTGCCGACATGGCGCGCCACCGCCCCCGTGAAGGCGCCTTTCTCGTGACCGAAAAGTTCGCTCTCGATCAGGTCGGCCGGAATGGCCGCCGTATTGACCGCGACGAAAGGCCCCGCGCGGCGATGACCCAGATTGTGCACGGCTTCGGCGACCAGTTCCTTGCCGGTTCCGGATTCGCCCAGGATCAGCACCGTCAGATCGTTGCGGAGTACGCGCGTGATCATGCGGAAGACCGTCTGCATCGCCGTGCTTCTGCCGACCAGGGGCAGGCCGTCGCCCAGCGGTTCCTCTCCCTCGGCAGGCGTGCCCTGCCCCGCGCCCGCCGCCTGCCGGACCGTCCGCGCCAGTTCGTCGATATCGAAGGGCTTCGGGAAATACTCGAAGGCTCCGGTGTCCGTCGCGCGC
Organism: Novosphingobium sp. ZW T3_23; assembly: GCF_044987305.1. Taxonomy (NCBI): domain Bacteria; kingdom Pseudomonadati; phylum Pseudomonadota; class Alphaproteobacteria; order Sphingomonadales; family Sphingomonadaceae; genus Novosphingobium; species Novosphingobium sp. ZW T3_23. The sequence goes on along the minus strand of NZ_JBJDRF010000004.1, from coordinate 150,871 downwards.
ACGGCAGTGTCGAGCGTGTTCTGCGCGGAGAGGATGACGATGGGCAACGTGGGATGAAGCGTGCGAACACGATCGATCGTCTCGATGCCGTCACCGTCCGGCAACATGACGTCGGTGACGAGCGCCTGGTACGATCCTTCGCCCAGGAGGCGGTCGCGTTCCGCGATCGACTGGCAATGCACCACGCCGAAGCCTTCCGCCTCAAGCGCGGCAGTGATGACGATGGCGATCGAAAGATCGTCCTCGACGAGCAGCACGCTCATGCCGCCGGTTTCCTTCTCGAATAACGGCCCCGGGTTTCGTCGGCCAGTGGCAGGTGGACGCGGAAGTGCGTCAGCCCCCCCTCCTCGTCTCGTTCATGGGTGATGCGTCCGTTCATGTCGCGCACCAGCTTGCGGACCAGTGGCAGGCCGAGCCCCTGTCCGGATTTTTTGGTGGTGACGAACGGCTCGAAGATGTGATCGCGCATGGCCTGATCGACGCCGGAGCCATTGTCAGTCACGCGCAGCTCGATGGGAAGCCGTACCGGCTCACCCGAATCGCTGGTATGAAGCTGAAGCCCGCTGGCGAAGCGGGTCCGGATCGACACCCGCGGAGACGGCTCGCCGCCGCAGGCTTCCAGCGCGTTCGCGATCAGGTTGATGATCACCTGAACCAGCGCGTCCGGACTGCCCAGGACAGAGGGCAAGGAAGGGTCGAACTCCTCGATCACCTTCATCCGCTGCGGCCGCCCCTCATTGGCGGCGGTGAGCACGTCGAGTGCGCGACGCGCCGCCTGATGGAGGTTGCAGGGCTCCACCGGCGCGGTGGTACGGCGGCTCAGCTTCTGCATCTGGTCGATCAGGCTGGCGATCCGGTCGACCTCCAGCGTGATCAGTTCGGTCAGGGCACGATCCTTGTCCGCGACCTTGCGGCCGAGAAGCTGGGCGGCGCCGCGAATGCCCGCCAGCGGGTTCTTGATCTCATGCGCCATGATCTCCGGCCCCCGCAGCACGGCATTGTCGGGGCCGCCGGAATCGTCTCCCAGCGCTTCGGTGGCGGTGTTGTCGTGGATCGTCAGAAGCTGCCAGCCCGGCGTGTCCGCCACGGGCGCGACATTGATGTCGATCCGCCGAACCCCGCGGCCCTTGACCGTGACAACGACCTCGCGCGCCGAGACCGGCGTTTCATAGTCCGCCAGACGGTCACGCAGGCGCTGGTCGGAAAAACTCAGCACGTCCCCCAGGGGCGTGCCGACAAGCAACCGCAGGGACTGGCCGAAGAACTGCTCGGCAGCAGGATTGAGCGAGGCGATCCGCAACCCCGGCTCCAACAGCACGACGGCCTGCGGCAGGCTCGCGAGCAGGCGCGACGCGGCAGGCAATGTCCTTTGCGAGGCCGCAGGCGGTGCCTTTTGCGGAGCCGCAGGCGGGCGGCTCATGCAGCCTGGAGACGAGTGGACGGGGTTTCGCTGCCCTGGTCGCGATAGGGCGCATAGAATTCGGCAAGCGAGCGCAGGACTTCATCGGGCTCGTTGACGAAGTTGATGCGATTGCGGAATTCGGCCGAGCCCTTGATGCCCTTGATGTACCAACCCAGGTGCTTGCGTGCCATCTTCACCCCGGTATCGCTGCCGTAGTGCGAGAGCATGTCTTCGTAATGACGACGGATGATCTCGTACTGCTGACCGAAATCCGGTTCTTCCATCAGTCCGTTGCCGCGCCACCACTGCATGACCTTGGCGAGGATCCACGGCTTTCCGTAAGCGCCACGCCCGATCATCAGGCCATCGGCGCCGGACTGTTCCAGAGCGGCGGCAGCATCTTCGATATCCAGGATATCGCCATTGACGATGACGGGGATCGAAACCGCTTCCTTCACGCCGCGCACAAAGCCCCAGTCGGCCGAGCCCTTGTACATCTGGTTGCGGGTGCGGCCGTGGACCGTGATCATCTGCGCCCCCAGGTCCTCCGCGATGCGGGCAAGTTCGGGCGCGTTGAGGCTGTCATGGCACCAGCCCATGCGCATCTTCACCGTCACCGGCACCTTCACGGCCTTGACCGTCGCCTCGATCAGGCGCGTGGCGAGCGGCACGTCGCGCATCAGCGCGGACCCGGCATCGCCATTGACGACCTTGCGGACGGGGCAGCCCATGTTGATGTCGATGATCGCCGCGCCGCGATCCTCGACCAGCTTGGCGGCCTCCGCCATCTGCTCGGGATCGCAGCCCACCAGTTGCATCGACACCGGATCCTCGGCCTGGTCCCACATCGCCTTCTGGAGCGATACCCGCGTTTCACGGATCGCGGCCGGGCTGGCGATCATCTCGGTGACGTTCAAACCGGACCCGAATTCGCGCACCATGCGGCGGAACGGCAGGTCCGAAACGCCTGTCATCGGTGCGAGCACGACCGGACAGTCGATCGTCACGGGACCGACCTTGATCGGCTTGAGAGCCGGGGGAGTGGGCAGAGTCTTCATTGCGCGAACCGGATATTGCCTGAGAAACGAACGTGTGCCTAAAAAACAGGCAGCGCATAGTGGATTGCCCTCGGCTCGGCAAGCGATTACCGGCAACGACAATGTCGCAAGACCAGTCAGAAACGCCCCAGCGCACCCTCTCCCACCCTTCGACCGCCGCTATCGTCGTGGCCGCCGGCAAGGGCGTGCGCGCGGGCCAGCCCGTGCCCAAGCAGTTCGCGCCCTGGCGCGGCAAGCCGGTCGTCCGCCATTCGGTGGAAGCCCTTGCCCGCGCAGGCGTGGCGCCGATACTCGTCGTCATTCCCGAGGGCGCGGAGGATATGGCTGCACACACTCTCGACGGGATACCCGGCGTCATCTTCACCAACGGCGGCGAGACGCGGCAGGAATCGGTCCGGCTTGGCCTGGAGGTACTGGTCGGCAGCGCGCCCGAACTGGTACTGATCCACGATGCCGCCCGCCCCGTGCTCCCCCCGGCCGTGATCGATCGGCTCGTGGACGCGCTGGCCAGTAGATCCGGCGCGATCCCGGTGCTGCCCGTCGTCGACAGTCTCGCCCATGCCGAGTGCGAGCATGCCACCGAACTGATGGGAGCGCCCGCCCGCCGCGAGGATCTCCGCCGGGTGCAGACCCCCCAGGCCTTCCGCTTCGAGGACATCCTCGCCGCCCATCGCGCCTGGGAAGGTCCGACCACGGCTGGAGACGACGCCCAGGTGGCGCAGGCCTCCGGCATTCAGATCGCGCTCGTCGAAGGAGACGAAGCCTTGCACAAGCTCACTTTCGCCGCCGATTTCGCGACCCATAACGCGACCGGTGCCCCGCCGATCCGCGTCGGCACCGGCTACGATGTCCACCGCCTCGAAGAGGGCGAGGAACTCTGGCTTTGCGGCGTCAGGATCGAGCACACGCACGGCCTCTCCGGCCACAGCGATGCCGATGTCGCCATCCATGCCCTCGTCGATGCCATGCTCGGCGCGGTCGGCCGGGGCGATATCGGCCAGCACTTTCCGCCCAGCGACCCGCAATGGAAAGGCGCCGCATCAGATCGTTTTCTCGCGCATGCCGGGAAGCTCGTCGCCGAGGCCGGGTACGCATTGGGCAACGCCGATGTCACCATCATCTGCGAGGCGCCCAAGATCGGCCCGCACCGCGACGCCATGCGCACGCGTCTTGCGGAAATCCTCGCCGTGGACCCGTCGCTGATCAGCGTGAAGGCAACCACCACCGAAAAGCTGGGTTTTACCGGCAGGTCGGAAGGAATCGCCTGCCAGGCCGCCGTCAGCCTGGTAAGGCTGTAAGGAGATGACGATGCGCAAGACCATCACCCTCGCCCTGGCCTCCGCCCTGGCGATCCTGCCCGGCGTGGCCAGTGCCCAGCAATCATGCCTGACCAAGGCCGAGGCCCGCTCGCTGTTCGGCTATGCCCTCCCGCAGGTCATTTCCGGCACCAGCAAGCGCTGCGCCCAAGTGCTGCCGAGCGATTCGTTCCTGCGCAACCACGGCGCCGAACTGGTCACCCGCTATTCCACGCAGAAGGCCCGCTACTGGCCCGAAGCCAAGGCCGCGTTCCTCAAGCTCGGCTCCGCCAAGGACGCTCAGATGGGCGAGTTCACCCGCAACCTGCCGGACGAATCGCTTCGTCCGCTGGTGGACATAACGGTCGAAGGACTTATTTCTCAGGAGCTTCCGCTCAAGTCTTGCGACAAGGTCGATCTTGCGCTCGACCTGCTTTCCCCGCTTCCGCCCGAAAATACCGCCGGCCTGATCGCGCTGCTTCTCGAAGTCACCTCAAAGGCCGACGAAGTGGCGCCCGGCAAGGCGAAACTTGGCGGCTTCTCGCTCTGCAAGGACTGACCATGCCCGGCGACATTCTCTTTCCTCAGGATCTCTACGACCTCGCCGCACGCGTGATTGCGGAGAACAAGGCGCTGGGGCGCAAAGTCGCGCTGGCCGAGAGCTGCACCGGCGGCCTCGTCTGCGCGGCATTGACCGAAGTGCCAGGCTCCTCGGCCGTGCTCGACCGCGGCTTCGTGACCTATTCGAACGAATCGAAGCAGGAAATGCTGGGCGTTCCTTCCGACATCATCGACACGCTCGGCGCCGTCTCGCCCGCCACGGCCTGGGCCATGGCGCAAGGCGCGATCGCGCATAGCCATGCCGATGTCGCCGTGGCCATCAGCGGCATCGCCGGACCGGACGGTGGCAGCGACCTCAAGCCGGTCGGCACGGTGGTATTCGCCCGTGCCCATCGCGGCGAGGAAGAGGTCCATGCCGAGCAGAAGCTGATCGCTGGCGCGAGCCGGGCGGAAATCCGCCATCATGCGGCCGTGGTGGCACTGGAACTGCTGTTGCCGGGAACCGAGCTGCCGGCTTACGCCGATTGAGCAGACGCTAATAGATCAAACGTCGTCCCGGACTTGATCCGGGACCGCTGGCCGAGCCGCGCCTTGCTCGCAGCCGAGCGCCTAAAGACTGCCAGCGGTCCCGGATCAAGTCCGGGACGACGGGGTTCAAGCCTTAATCAAACCGGCTCGCCATAAAGCTCGTGCGCGCGGGTTTCGAATGCCGCGACCATCTTGCGAAAAGCCTTGTCGAAATACTGGCCGGCCAGTTTCTCGAACAGGGCGTTGCGAAAACTGAAGCGCACGTCGAACTCGATGTCGCAGCTATGGGCATCCACGGGGTGGAATATCCAGTGGTTGTGGAGATCCTTCATCGGACCATCCACGTAATGCACCTTAATCTCTCGCGGGTGCACCTTCTCCACGCGCGAGGTGAACTTTTCCCGCAAAGCCTTGAAGCCGACGAGCATGTCCGCAACCATCTCGGTTTCGGTGTCCGACTTCACGCGGGTGGCTACCACCCAGGGAAGGAATTCCTGATAGCGGCCCACGTCCGCGACCAGGTCGAACATCTGCTGGGCGCTGTAAGGCAGCCGCTGGGTTTCGTGAATTCCAGGCATGCGTCAGGCTTTCTGCGCGACCTTGGGTGCCTTTGCCGCCAGCTTCGCTTCACGCGAAGCGCGCATCTCGGCGAAGTCCTTGCCGGCATGGTAGCTCGAACGCGTCAGCGGCGAGGAAGCAACCTGAAGAAAGCCCTTGGCGCGGGCGATGGCGCCATAGGCATCGAAAGCCTTGGGCGTGACGAATTCCTTGACCTCGGCATGCTTCGGAGTCGGGCGCAGATATTGGCCCATGGTCAGGAAGTCGATGTCCGCGCAGCGCATGTCGTCCATCACCTGATGCACTTCGAGGCGCTCTTCGCCCAGACCCAGCATGACGCCGGACTTGGTGAAGATCAGCGGATTGTGGGCCTTTACCTCTTCCAGCAGGCGCAGCGACGCATAGTAGCGCGCGCCGGGGCGGATCGTGGGGTAAAGCCGGGGAACGGTTTCCAGGTTGTGGTTGTAGACGTCCGGCCCCGCCTCGACGATCGCCTCGACGGCACGGCGCATCTTTCCGCGGAAGTCCGGGGTCAGGATCTCGATGGTGGTGTTCGGCGTCGCCGCGCGCAGGGCCTGGATCACCTTCACGAACTGGTTCGCGCCGCCGTCCGGCAGATCGTCGCGGTCGACCGAGGTGATGACGATATGCTCAAGCCCGGTCTTGAGTGCCAGTTCGGCCACGTGCTCCGGCTCGGAAGGATCGACTCGGCCGGGCATGCCCGTCTTCACGTTGCAGAAAGCGCAGGCGCGGGTGCAGGTGTCGCCCAGGATCATCACCGTGGCGTGCTTCTTGGTCCAGCATTCGCCGATGTTCGGGCAGGCCGCCTCTTCGCAGACCGTGTTGAGCTTCAGGTCGCGCATCAGCTGGCGGGTCTCGCCATAACCCTTGCTGGTCGGCGCTTTCACGCGGATCCAGTCGGGCTTGCGCTGACGTTCGGGCTTCTGCTCGGGACTTGGCACGGAAGAAAGATCGTTCATGCCGTCCAGATAGTCGCAAGCTTGCCCGCTTGCCAGTGCGAATATCCGGACTAAGGGTTGCGTGCGTTTCAATTGGAGGCAAGCCATGACCGATTCCAGCGCCCCGCAGCCCGAACAACGCGTCCTCGATAACCTGCTTCAGGGATATCGCCGTTTTCGCAGCAGCGGCTGGAGCCCCCATCGCGAACGTTGGGAGCGCCTTAGCGAAGGCCAGCAGCCCGAAGTGATGATCGTGGCCTGCTCCGACAGCCGCGTGGACCCCGCGCAGATCTTCGACGTGGACCCCGGTGAAATCTTCGTGGTTCGCAACGTCGCCGCATTGGTCCCGCCCTTCGAGACCACGCCCGGCCACCATGGTGTGTCCGCCGCGCTGGAATTTGCGGTCCAGGTGTTGAAGGTCAAGGAAATCGTGGTCATGGGCCACGGCATGTGCGGCGGCTGCAAAGCTGCCCTCACCCAGGAACTTCACGGGGCGGAACCCGGTCAGGGCGGCTTCATCGCCGACTGGATATCGATGCTGGACGATGCCCGCGCGCCGGTTGCCGCCGAGTTTGGAACGACGGGACGATCGGCCGAACGCCAGATGGAGCAGGCAGCCGTGCGTGTCAGCCTCGACAACCTGATGACCTTCCCCTGCGTGCGCCACAAGGTAGGCAAAGGCGATCTCAAGCTGCGCGGCGCCTTCTTCGCCATCTCCGACGGGCAACTGCACCTGATGGACGAAGCCACGGGAGCGTTCGCTCCCGCTTCGTAACGGCCTGAAACCGGTCCAGGAAAAAGAAAGGGGCGGCGGGGATAATCCCCCGCCGCCCCTTTGCTTTCAGGTCCAAAGAGTCGGCTCAGGAAGCCGGAGTACCCTTCGAAGCGGCATAAGCGGCCCAGAGCTTGGCCACGGGCGCGCGCGTGCCGGTAACCTTGGCTAGAGTGCCCTGCGCATCGGCGCTCTTGCCCTGCATGGCCTGCGCCATGCCGAGGCGCAGATTCGCCTTGTTAGCATCGACGCCCGGCTTGCCGAGGGCAGCCTTGTAGAGCGCTTCCGCCTTGGCATAGTCCTCGTAGCTGAGGAACACGTCGCCCGCACCCGTGACCTGCGCGGCTGTCGCGGCGGGCTTCAGGGCATCGCGCTCGCTCGCCGGCAGCGAGGCCTTATCGGCGGCGACACGGCCGGCCGTGTTGGCGCGATCGGGAACGTCAGCCTGGGTCAGCAGGTTCTTCGAAAGCCCCTGGTCCATGACCTTCACGGCCTCACCCGGGAATGCGCGGGGATCGACGTTCTGGAGATATTCCAGATAGTCGCGCTTGTCCTTCATCGCGCCGGTGGCGTACATTAGGCGCATGAGGTCGAGGTTCTCGGCGTTCTGCAGCGAGGCAAGCTGACGCACGATCGAGGTCGAGATATTCCACGAGGCAGGGCTCGGGTAATACTGCGCCAGCATCGCGGCATATTCGGTCGACGGCGCAAGCTGCTTGGCATCGTAGGACGCCTGGAGCGCGCTGCGGATCGAGGTCTCGCTCGGCTTCGCGCCGCTGGCCTTGGCCGCTTCGAGTTCCTGCTTCACCATATCCAGGGCCGCCTGCGGGTTGTTCGACCGCTTGTAGGAATCGGCCAGCAGCGGCTGGATCATGTTCTGCGTATCGCGATAGCCGCCATCGAAGGACTGCTTGAGATAGCGCGCGGCGACATCGTAGGAACCGCTCTGGTAGGCGGTCACGCCGGCGAGATACTGGACCTGGCCCAGCGATTCGGGGCTGGTCTGGCCGCTGTCGAGCATCATGACGAGGCCCTTATGCTGCATCGCCGGGTCGTTCATAAGAACGCCCACGTTGCGGGTCATCTCACCCTGCTTCAGCTTGTCGAACGGCTGGGTGGCCTGAGCCTCGGCCGTCTGGAGCTGCGCAAGCACGCCGCCCATCGCAGCGTCCACTTCCGCGCGCGCCGCAGCCTTTTCGGCATCGGTCTTGGCGGCCTGGGCCTTCTGCGAAGCGGCCTGAACGGCGGCATTCGCCTTGGATTCGGCGATCGCCTTGTCTACCGGGGCAGCGACAGCGGAATATTCCTTAGAGAACGCCGCCTTGGCAGGCGCCTTCTCCTTCTCCTTGGCAACAACCATGGTCGGCGCAGCCGCTGCGGCGATACCGCCGGTCATGGCCACGGCCAGCGCGATACGGGAAATCAGGAACTTGCGAGCCATTCAGGCCAACTCCTCATCAAGACACGGTGAAGACGCGCCAGAAAGCGCGGCTCCCAAAACTGGTGCTGCCGGTGTGGCGGCGAAACCGCCCTTTGGCAACCTGAAGGCGGTATTAGATATCCGCCACTGAACGCTGTTTGAATGCAATTCATCGCAGGCCAAGCGGTTCCCACCCCCGGTAGAGCCGCTGCCCTACTCCCTTCACCCCTAAGGTGTGGACAAATGTGCGCAGGGCAGCCCTCCCTGCCCTGTCCTTGTGGCTTTCCCCCCGCGCATGTCCTAGGGCGATCCATCACCCTTTGTCCCGCAGCAACGAACGATCCAGCGCGTGAGCGACGACACCGACATGAACGGCCCCGAGCACATCGGTCCCGAAGGCGAATACACCCGCATCGACATCGTCGATGAGATGAAGACGAGCTATCTCGATTACGCGATGAGCGTGATCGTGAGCCGCGCCCTGCCCGACGTGCGCGACGGCCTGAAGCCGGTCCACCGCCGCATCCTCTATGCCTGCCAGGAAGCGGGCTACGTCGCCGGTCGTCCCTACCGCAAGTCGAGCCGCATCGTCGGCGACGTCATGGGTAAGTATCACCCCCATGGCGACAGCGCGATCTACGACGCCCTGGCGCGCCTGACGCAGCCGTGGTCGATGCGACTTCCGCTGATCGACGGTCAGGGCAACTTCGGTTCGATGGACCCCGATCCGCCGGCCGCCATGCGTTACACGGAAGCCCGCCTCGACAAGGTGGCGAACGAGCTTCTGTCGGACATCGACAAGAACACCGTCGATTTCGCCGACAACTACGACGGCTCCGAAAGCGAGCCGACCGTGCTTCCCGCGCGCTTCCCGAACCTGCTGGTCAACGGCGCGGGTGGCATCGCGGTCGGCATGGCCACGAACATTCCGCCGCACAACCTGGGCGAAGTGATCGACGGCTGCCTGGCCATGATCGACAATCCGGCGACCACGGTCGAAGATCTGATCCAGATCATTCCGGGCCCCGACTTCCCCACCGGCCCGCTGATCCTGGGCCAGGGCGGCGCCCGCAACGCCTACCTGACCGGCCGCGGCTCGATCATCATGCGTTGCCGCCACGAGATCGAGGAAGGCCGGGGAGACCGTCGCTCGATCGTCCTCACCTCGATTCCCTATCAGGTCGGCAAGTCGAACCTCGTCGAGAAGATCGCCGAGGCCGCCAAGGAAAAGCGGATCGAGGGCATCTCGGACATCCGTGACGAATCCAACCGCGAGGGCGTTCGCGTCGTCGTCGATCTCAAGCGCGACGCGACCCCCGAAGTCGTGCTCAACCAGATCTGGCGCAATACGCCTGCCCAGTCGAATTTCGCCGCGAACATGCTGGCGATCCACGGCGGCCGTCCGGAAGTGTTCAACCTTCGCGGCTTCCTCCAGGCCTTCATCCAGTTCCGCGAAGAAGTCATCACCCGTCGCACCAAGTTCGAACTGAACAAGGCGCGCGACCGGGCGCACATCTTGCTGGGCCTGGTCGTGGCGGTGTCGAACCTCGACGAAGTCGTGGTGATGATCCGCAGCGCGCCGAACCCCGCAACGGCACGCGTGCGCCTGATGGCCAAGGAATGGCCGATCGGTGACATCGCGCCCTATATCAGGCTGGTCGAGGCGATCGAGCCCAGCGCCGAGCAGGACGGCGGATCGTACCGGCTCTCCGAGATCCAGGTGAAGGCGATCCTCGACTTGCGCCTGCATCGTCTTACGGCCCTGGGCCGCGACGAGATCGGCGACGAACTCAAGGAACTGGCGACCGCGATCGAGGAATATCTCTCGATCCTGGCAGATCGCGTGAAGCTCTACGGCGTCATGCGCGGCGAACTCGTCGCCGTGCGCGAACTCTATGCCACGCCGCGTGTCTCGCAGCTCACCGGCGCCGCCGAAGGCATCGAGGACGAAGACCTCATCGAGCGTGAGGACATGGTCGTCACCGTGACCATGGACGGCTACATCAAGCGTACGCCGCTCTCGACGTTCCGCGCCCAGGCGCGCGGCGGCAAGGGCCGCGCCGGCATGGCAACGAAGGACGAGGACGTCGTCACGACGATGTTCGTCACTTCGACGCACAATCCGGTGCTGTTCTTCTCGACGGCGGGCAAAGTCTACCGCCTCAAGGTCTACAAGCTGCCCGAAGGCGGCCCGACCACGCGCGGCCGTCCGATCGTCAATCTCCTGCCTTCGCTGGACAAGGACGAGACGATCCAGACCGTTCTCGCCTTGCCGGAGGACGAGAAGGAATGGAGCAAGCTCTCGGTCGTCTTCGCAACCGCCAAGGGCAATGTCCGCCGCAACTCCATGGACGCCTTCGCGAACATCCCGTCAAACGGCAAGTTTGCGATGAAGTTCGACGACGACAGCGAGGATCGCCTGATCGGCGTGGCGCTGCTCGACCAGTCGGACGACGTCCTGCTGGCTAGCCGCCAGGGCAAGGCGATCCGCTTCGCCGGCGACCTGGTCCGCGAATTCGCGAGCCGCACGTCGACCGGCGTGAAGGCGATGACGCTGAAGGAAGGGGACGAGGTCATCTCGCTTTCAATCCTCCACCGCGTCGGCGTGAAGGACCAGGACGAACGTGAGGCCTATCTCCGCTTCGCCCCCTGGAAGGGCGAACGCGACGGCGAAAGCACGCTCGAACCCGAACGGCTCGCCTATCTGGTCGAGAAGGAGCAGTTCATCCTCACGGTCTGCGCCAACGGCTACGGCAAGCTGTCCTCGGCCTACGAGTACCGCCGCACCGGCCGTGGCGGTCAGGGCATCACCAATATCGACAACATCGACCGCAACGGTCCGGTCGTCGCCAGCTTCCCGGCTAGCCGCGCCCACCAGCTGATGCTGGTGACCGACCAGGCCAAGCTGATCCGCCTGCCGCTCGAATCGCTTCGCGTGATCGGCCGCGGTTCGGCGGGCGTGCGTCTGTTCAACGTGTCCAACAACGAACACGTCGTCAGCGCCGTGCGCCTGGATGAGCCGGTCGAGGAAGAAGTGGCAGAGCTGGCAGCCGAAGGCGAAGCGTCTGCCACCGAACAGGCTCCGGAAGCCGCTCCGCCGGCAGATCAAGCGCCGGACACCGAGGCGTGACCGATCGCGTCGCCTACAAGATTCTGACCGGAGAGCAGCTTGAAACGCTGCTCTCCAACGGGATCTTCACCGGAGCGCCGATCGACCACGCCGACGGCTATATCCATATGTCGACCGCCACGCAGGCGCAGGAGACGCTGGATAAGCACTTCGCCGGGCAGACCGGGCTCGGTATAGCTGCCGTGGACCTGACCGCACTCGGCGATGCCGTGAAGTGGGAAGTCTCGCGCGGCGGCGCACTGTTCCCGCATATCTATGCCGACCTGCCGCTCTCGGCCGTGATCGCCCACGGCCCGGTCGAACGGGACGCAGCCGGAAAGCTCATCCTGCCCGCCTCCTGAAATTCTGCGCGCCCTTCCCTGACGGCGCGCAAAGGTCTAGGCGCTGCCGCCATGACACATGACGTCCATATCATCGGCGGCGGCCTCGCCGGCAGCGAAGCGGCCTGGCAACTCGGGCGGCGCGGTTTCCGCGTGCGCCTTTCGGAAATGCGCGGAACCGGAGAGCGCAGCCCCGCGCACCAGGGCGACGGACTTGCCGAACTGGTCTGCTCCAATTCCTTCCGCTCCGACGACCACGAGAAGAACGCAGTCGGCCTGCTGCACGAGGAAATGCGCCGCTGCGATTCGCTGATCATGTCGGCGGCGGCCAAGGCGCAAGTGCCCGCAGGATCAGCCCTCGCCGTAGACCGCGACGTGTTCTCGGCCGAAGTCGAAGCGCGCCTTTCGGCGCTTCCCAACGTGGAGATCGTGCGGGAGCGGGTCGATGCCGTTCCCGAGAACGGCACCACCATCGTCGCGACCGGGCCGCTGACGGCGGATTCGCTCGCCGGCAGCATCGGACGGGCAACGGGCGCGGACAGCCTGGCCTTCTTCGATGCCATCGCCCCCATCGTCTACCGTGACAGCATCGACATGGACGTGTGCTGGATGGCCTCGCGGTGGGACAAGGGAGAGACCAAGGACTACATCAACTGTCCGATGGACAAGGAGCAGTACCTGGCCTTCCATCAGGCCCTGCTCGACGGCGAGAAGACCGCGTTCAAGGAATGGGAGGCGGACACGCCCTATTTCGACGGCTGCATGCCGATCGAGGTCATGGCCGAACGCGGCGTCGAGACGCTGCGGTTCGGGCCCATGAAGCCGGTAGGCCTCGACAATCCGCATTGGGCGACCGAGGAGCATCCCAAGGGCCGCTGGGCCTATGCGGTCGTCCAGCTGCGGCAGGACAACAAGCTCGGCACGATCTGGAACATGGTCGGCTTCCAGACCAAGCTGAAGCATGCCGAACAGGTCCGCCTGTTCCGCACCATTCCCGGCCTGCAAAACGCAGAGTTCGCGCGCCTCGGCGGGCTCCACCGCAATACCTTCATCAACTCGCCGGTCCTGCTGGACCGCCAGCTTCGCCTGAAGACCGCGCCGCATGTCCGCTTCGCCGGGCAGATCACCGGCTGCGAGGGCTATGTCGAAAGCGCGGCGGTGGGCATGATGGCGGGCCTGATGACGGCAACCGAGCTTGCAGGCCGCGATTGGCAGGCCCCGCCCCGCACCACCGCGCTGGGCGCGCTTCTCTCTCACATCACCGGAGATGCGGAAGCCGAAAGCTATCAGCCGATGAACGTCAACTTCGGCCTGTTCCCGCCGCTTCATGATGTGAAGAAGAAGCAGCGCAAGGAAGCCTACACGGAGCGTGCCAAGCTGGAAATCGCCCCTTGGCTGGATGGCCTGACACCTGCTGATTGAGCTATCGTTTGCGGGGTCGTCCCGGACTTGATCCGGGACCGCTGGCAAAACTTTAGGCGCAAGCTTTCCGTCAGGCAGGGTCGCGTCCTGCCGAGCGGTCGCGCCTAAAGACCCACACCGGTCCCGGATCAAGTCCGGGACGACGCCGCAGCGCAAGCCTATCTCACCCTAGGACTTGCAAACGCACTTCGGCCGAGGCTTGGCCTTGACCGGCGGCGGCGCGGTCTTGCGGAATTCGGCCGCCGAAAGCCATTGGTCCTGGTTGGCATCGGCCCCGTCGAACTTCGTGGCGGTGGCGACCGCCCATTCCTCGAAAGTGAGCAGGTTGTTGCCGTCCCGATCGAGCTTGCGGAAACCGTCGACCCGGGTGGACAGCATCTCGTTGCGGGTGATCCGGCCGTCGCGATCGCGGTCGTAGCGGCCGAAACGCCGCTGCTCGCGGGTCTGCTCGGTAGCTTCGGGCAGATCCGGTCCGGCGATGTCCGAGAGATCGGCGCTCGGCACTTCCTGCGGACTCGGCGCCTCGATGGCGACCTGCGGCGGCGGTGCCGCCCGCTCCACTTCGGCGCGTCCCTGCCACCAGAACAGGCCGATAGACAGCATCACGAAGGCCGTCACCCCGCCCAGAATGAAGCGCTGCATCGCGAAACTCCCTGAAATCGCGCGCGGCTTATCTCCTCGCCCGGGCTCTCCAGGAAATTACATGTCTGTTATCCGGGGAAATCAGCGACCGAGCAGGCCGATCCGCATGGCCATGAGCACCGTCCGGGCCGAGCCCTGTCGGTTTCCGGGCCCGTTTTCGGCCAGCGTGTTCCGTGCGAGCCCTTCGAGAACCGCAAGTGGCCGCAGCGCCCGCGAAACGCGCGGCGAACGCCCCTGTTCGGCCCCGGCCAGACGGCGCACGACCACACTCTCACCGGGATGATTCAGCTTGGTGGCAAGGTCTGCCAGTGCCCAGCGGCGTCCCAGGCCACGCGCGGCCTCCGCCTCACCATCACGGCCCAATACAGCCGCCAGCCCCGCGAAGGCGGCAGCGCGACCGTCCACCATTTCCTCCAGAGCTTCGGGAGCAAGCGGCGCTTCTCCCGTCAGCGATTCCCAGCCATTCACCAGCGGCACGAGCGCGCGATGCGCCCCGTTCCAGCTCCGCAGCGCCGCCAGCAGAGGCTCTCCTTCCGGCCATTCCGCGGCGTCGCGATCGAGCGTCTCGCGCCACCAGGCCAGACGGATCTGCGCCATCATCGGCTCTCGCGAGTGGCGAAGCAGCCCGGCAAGACGCTGGTCCAGAGCCAGCAGAGAGAGCGTAGGCAGCCGCGCGGGCGCGGGCGCATAAGCCAGGGCAAGCCGCATGGTCTGCGGCAAGGCGGGCAGGAGCAGGTCTTCGGGACGGCTTGTGGGGACGAATGGCTCTGACACCCGGCCTCTCTAGTTCACAGGCCCGATCGCGCAACCCCGTAACGCAAGACGGCGGCGAAGCGCCTGCTTCGCCGCCGTCCCGTTTATCGAGGCTCTCGCCCGATCGATGCAAGAATCAGCGGTAGCAGACCTTGCGGACCGCCTCGACGATGCGGGGCGTGTCGATCAACGCGAGCTTTTCGAGGTTGGCCGCGTAAGGCAGCGGCACGTCTTCGTTGCAGACGCGAACGACCGGGGCGTCGAGGTCGTCGAAGCCTTCTTCCATGCAGATCGCGATGATCTCGGAAGCGATCGAGCAGACCGGGAAGCCTTCTTCGGCCACGACCATGCGGTTGGTCTTGGCGAGGCTGGCCAGGACGGTTGCCTTGTCCAGCGGGCGCAGGGTGCGAAGGTCGATCACTTCGGCATCGATGCCTTCACCGGCCAGTTGCTCGGCGGCTTCGAGGGCGAGGCCGACGCCGATCGAATAGGACACGATCGTCACGTCCTTGCCTTCGCGCATGATGCGCGCCTTGCCGATCGGCAGGACGTGATCGTCGAGTTCGGGCAGTTCGAACGAACGACCGTAGACCAGTTCGTTCTCGAGGAACACGACCGGGTCGTCGCTGCGGATGGCGGCCTTGAGCAGACCCTTGGCATCCGAGGCATCGAACGGCGCGATCACGACCAGACCCGGTACGTTGGCGTACCACGGACCGTAGTTCTGCGAGTGCTGTGCACCGACGCGGGCAGCGGCGCCGTTCGGACCGCGGAACACGATCGGGCAGCGCATCTGGCCACCCGACATGTAGTTGGTCTTGGCGGCCGAGTTGATGATGTGGTCGATCGCCTGCATGGCGAAGTTGAACGTCATGAACTCGATGACCGGACGCAGGCCGCCCATGGCGGCGCCGGTGCCGATACCTGCAAAGCCGTATTCGGTGATCGGGGTATCGATCACGCGCTGCGGACCGAATTCCTCGAGCAGGCCCTGGGTGACCTTGTAGGCGCCCTGGTACTCGGCCACTTCCTCGCCCATCACGAAGACGCGATCGTCACGGCGCATTTCCTCGGCCATGGCGTCGCGCAGAGCTTCGCGCACGGTGGAGGTCTTCATGTTGGTGCCGTGAGGGACTTCGGGGTCCTTCTTCGTCTGGACATCCACCACCAGCTGCGCA
This sequence comes from Novosphingobium sp. ZW T3_23, assembly GCF_044987305.1. Taxonomy (NCBI): domain Bacteria; kingdom Pseudomonadati; phylum Pseudomonadota; class Alphaproteobacteria; order Sphingomonadales; family Sphingomonadaceae; genus Novosphingobium; species Novosphingobium sp. ZW T3_23. The sequence goes on along the minus strand of NZ_JBJDRF010000004.1, from coordinate 134,873 downwards.
GTACCGCTGTCGGCAGGCTTGTTCTGCGTCGCACCGGACTGGGCTTCGGCAGCCTCCGACTTGGGGGCCGGCGCCGAGATCGCCGAAGCGTCTTCGCCTTCACCGGCGATCACGGCGATGACCGTGCCGACCTTCACGCCCTCGGTGCCTTCGGCCACGAGGATCTTGCCAACGGTGCCCTCGTCGACGGCTTCGAATTCCATCGTCGCCTTGTCGGTCTCGATTTCGGCGAGGATATCGCCGGAAGCGACTTCGTCGCCTTCCTTGACCAGCCAGCGGGCAAGCTTGCCCTCTTCCATCGTCGGAGAGAGCGCCGGCATCTTAAGTTCGATCGCCATCAGTAGCGCTCCACCAGGACGTCAGTATAGAGTTCAGAGGGTTCCGGCTCGGGCGAGTTTTCCGCGAAGTCGGCCGATTCCGCGACTTGCGCGCGCACGCGCTTGTCGATTTCCTTCAGCGCGGCCTCGTCCACGCCAAGCGCGGCCAGATCCTGCTTCACGTGCTCGATCGGATCGCGCTTCTCGCGAACGTCCTGCACTTCCTCGCGGCTCCGGTACTTCGCGGGGTCGGACATCGAGTGGCCGCGATAACGGTAGGTGTTCAGTTCCATGAGAACCGGACCGTTGCCCGCGCGGACATATTCCAGCGCCACTTCGGCGGCCTTGCGGACTTCGAGCACGTCCATGCCGTCCACCTGCATGCCGGGGATGCGGAACGCGGTGCCGCGGCGATAGAAGTGCGTTTCGGCCGAGCCGCGCTTCACGGCGGTGCCCATGGCGTAGCCGTTGTTCTCGATCACGAAGATGATCGGCAGCTTCCAGAGAGCAGCCATGTTGAAGCTCTCGTAGACCTGGCCCTGGTTGGCCGCGCCGTCGCCGAAGTAGGCCATCGCGACGCCGCCGTCTTCACGGTACTTGTGCGCAAAGGCCAGGCCCGCGCCGAGCGACACTTGCGCGCCGACGATGCCGTGTCCGCCGTAGAACTTATGCTCCACGCTGAACATATGCATGGAACCGCCCTTGCCGCGCGAGATACCGGCTTCGCGGCCGGTAAGCTCGGCCATGATCACCTTCGGGTCGATACCGTAGGCAAGCATGTGGCCGTGGTCGCGATAGCCGGTGATCACCGAATCGCGGTTGGAATCGAGCGCGGACTGAAGGCCCACGGCAACGGCTTCCTGGCCGATGTAAAGGTGACAGAAGCCGCCGATCAGGCCCAGGCCGTAAAGCTGGCCTGCGCGTTCTTCGAAACGGCGGATGAGAACCATCTGCTCGTAAAGGTTGAGAAGCTCTTCCTTGTTCGGCGTGTAGCGCCGATCGGCCGCGAGTGCCTCCTGGAGGCTGTGCAGCGCGAAGTCTTCGTCCAGTGCCGGTGTTACGGCTTGCTCGACGCCGGACCCGGCGTCAGTCTTGGCTTTGGGCAACGGGACTCCCCATCGTTGGTGCGATTGATTTCGGGCCGCTTATAGGACGCCCAGCGGAAATCGAAAGCGCGATGAAGGAAATTTGCCGCAGGTGGCACAAAAATTATGGCCGCCCGCAACAGAGTGGCCACATTTGCCCTGGATTTGACCTGAAGCGGCAGGTGTTTTCACCTGCGGCCAGCCCCTACTTGTCGAGGAGCATCACCATTTCGTCGGGGCGCGCCACGTTCAGATTGCTGCGCAGCAACTCGCCGGCCAGATCGGGATCGACGTGGTTCTGATCGAGCAGGCCTACCCGGTTCTTCAGGTGATCGCGGGTAAGGCGAAGTTCGGCCAGCTTTTCGCGGCGCTCTTCCAACATGTGCTGATTCTCGGTCCAGGCGATCAGCCCGCTCGGGCCGGCGATCACGAACGTGCCCATCAGCAGGAGCAGCGCAAGCGCGATGCCCTGGACCAGGCGTTCCTTGGCAAGGCTGGCGTCCTGACGCATGACGGAAGAGTTGGCCCTCATGAAAAGCGATAGAATCATAAGTGATTCTGCGTTGCAAGCTAAATTGATAACCGATTCGCCCAGTTCGCGAACAGGCCGTAACAGAACCTGTCATCGCAAGGCGGGGCATAGAGGTGTTGATAACTTCGGCACAGGTCTTGGGACGGGTCTTCGGCACGTTCACGGGTGAACATAGCGCCTTATAGCGAACAAGTTCGGAAGATGTTTCCAACTGCGCGCAAAATCCTCTAGGCGCTCCCCCATGCTGACTATCCGCGACATTACCGTCCGCCTTGGCGGGCGCACTATCCTCGACCAGGCCGCTGCCACCATCCCCAAGGATGGCAAGGTCGGCCTGATCGGCCGCAACGGCGCAGGCAAATCCACCTTGGTGAAAGCGATCATCGGGGAACTGGAACCCGACGAAGGCTCGGTCGACATGCCGCGCCGCGCGCGCCTGGGCTACATCGCGCAGGAAGCCCCCGCAGGCGACGTAACCGCGCTTCAGGCCGTCCTCGATGCCGATGCCGGACGCATGTCCCTCCTCGCGGAGGCCGAAACCTGCGTCGATCCGAACCGCCTGGGGGACCTCCACGATCGGCTGATCGCCATCGACGCCTATACCGGCGAAGCCCGTGCCGCCCGCATTCTCGTAGGCCTCGGCTTCGACGAGGACATGCAGAACCGCCCGCTCGACAGCTTTTCCGGCGGCTGGAAGATGCGCGTGGCGCTGGCCGGCCTGCTGTTCTCGCAGCCCGACGTGCTGCTGCTCGACGAACCCTCGAACCACCTCGACCTCGAAGCCACGCTCTGGCTGGAGAACTTCCTCCAGACCTATCCCAAGACGCTGGTCGTCATCAGCCACGAGCGCGACTTGCTCAACAACGTGGTCGATCACATCCTGCATCTCCAGCAGGGCAAGCTGACTCTCTATCCCGGCACTTACGACAGTTTCGAGCGCATCCGTGCCGAACGCGCCGCGCAGGCGGTCGCCGCGCGGGCGAATCAGGATGCCCAGCGCAAGAAGCTGGCCGATTATGTCGCCCGCAATTCGGCCCGCGCCTCCACCGCGAAGCAGGCGCAGTCGCGCGCCAAGATGCTGGCAAGGATGCAGCCGATCGCCGCCATGGCCGAGGATTCCTCGCTGAGCTTCGATTTCCCCAGCCCCGACGAACTGCGTCCGCCGCTGGTGACGCTCGACCTCGCCTCCGTGGGCTACGAAGCGGATAACCCGATCCTGCGCCGCCTGAACCTGCGCATCGATCCCGAGGACCGCATCGCGCTGCTCGGCCGCAACGGCAACGGCAAGACGACCCTGGCGCGCCTGCTCGCCCGCCAGCTGGAGCCGATGGAAGGTTCGCTGACCTTCTCGCCCAAGATCCGAATCGGCTACTTCACGCAGTACCAGGTGGAGGAACTGCCTTCCGATTCGACCCCGCTCGAACTGATGACCCGTGCGATGGTGGACAAGCCGCCTGTCGCGGTGCGCGGACAGCTTGGCCGCTTCGGCTTCTCCGGCCCCCGCGCGACAGCCGGGATCGGCACGCTTTCAGGCGGAGAGCGCGCGCGCCTCGCGCTGGCGCTGGTCACGCGCGACGCGCCGCACATGCTGATCCTCGACGAACCGACCAACCACCTCGACGTCGATGCGCGCGAGGCGCTGGTGCAGGCGCTCAACGATTTCGCCGGCGCCGTGATCCTGGTGAGCCACGACCGCCACATGGTCGAACTGGCAGCCGACCGCCTGGTGCTCGTCGATCAGGGCACGGCCGAGAACTACGACGGTTCGATGGAAGATTACATCGACTTCGTACTGGGCCGGAACCAGCCCAAGGCTGCCGACAAGCAGGCCGAGAGCAAGCCCGCCCGCAAGAACGGCGCGGTCGCCCGCGAGGAACTCAAGGCCCTGCGCAAGAAGGTCTCCGAAACCGAGACGCGCATGAAGCGTATCCAGCAGAACCTCGAAACGCTCGACGCCGTGCTGGCGGACCCGTCCTCGGCCAAGGGCGACCTTGCGAAGTTGGGGCTGGGTGAGATCGGCAAGCGCCGTACCCTCGCCGCCGAGGAACTGGAAACGGCCGAACTGGGCTGGTTCGAAGCCAGCGCGGCCATGGAGGAATACATGGGCGGCGGCGCATGAGCGTCGCCTTTCGGCGAGACGGCGACGAGGAGCACCTCGAACCCAAGTTCGAGGTGCCGATACCGCCCGGCCCGAACCTTGTAACGGTTGAGGGTCGCGCGCTGATCGACGAACGGATAGCAGCACTCGAAGCCCTGATTACGGATCTCTCCGAGGAAACCCCGATCAATGCCGCGAAGCGCGACTTGCGCTACTGGCGCAAGCGTCTGGCCACGGCGGAAGTCCAGCCCGCACCCTCAGGCGACAGGGCGATGTTTGGACACCGGGTGCGCTTTGCCTTGAACGGCAAGGAGCGCGAGGTGCACATCGTCGGCCATGACGAGGCCGATCCGGCGCGGGGAGCCCTCGCCTTCACCGCTCCGCTCGCGCGTGCATTGCTTGGAGCGGAGGTCGGCGATTTCGTCGACTTCAACGGACGGGAAGAAGCCATAGAGGTGCTTGGCCTCGACGTTTGAGGCGTCGGGCTGATGCAGCGCTTCCCCCACGAAATACATCGCCACCAAAAAGAAAAGGCGGGGTCCAAGCCCCGCCTTTTCCTTATCGATCGTCCGCGAAGAGCTTACCAGTTGCCCTTCTTCGGCTTCTTGTGGAACGGCTTGCCGCCGCCGCTGCGTTCCGGGCGGGCACCACCGGTCGGACGCGGCTGGTAGCTGCCGCGAGGTCCATCCTCACGACCGCCGTGCGGCTTGCGGCCACGACCCTGCGGCCCTTCGCGGCGACGTTCGCGACCGACTTCGCGCGGGGTATCCTGCGCCTGTTCGATGCGGATGGTGTTTTCCACGTCGCCGCTGTCGTCGTTCGCGGTGCGTTCGACGGCACGCACGAACTGCTCCGCCTGCGCGCGCGGGATCTGGAAGTAGGTCTGGTTTGCCATGATACGGATCTGGCCAACCGCATTGCGGGTGACGTGACCGCGACGGCACAGCAGCGGCAGGATCCAGCGCGGATCGGCATTCTGCTGGCGGCCGATATCCATGGTGAACCACACCACGTCGTCGAAACCGGGACGCTGGCGCGCTTCGCGGGCTTCGGGGCTGTTGCCGATAAGTTCCTCGGGCTGCGGCATGGCGGCGCGGTGCGCGCGAACCAGGGCGGCAGCGAGATCCTCGGCGCTGACCTTGTCCAGGATTTCGCGGGCGATCTCGCGATCTTCCTCGTCGGCCTCGACCGGCGCCAGCAGCTTTTCCATCAGGCGGCCACGGTCGGCGGCGCGGATGACTTCCGGCGTCGGTGCGGCAATCCACTCGGCTTCGATGCGCGCGCCGCGCAGCATGCCTTCGACGCGGCGACGGCGCGGGAACGGCACGATGAGCACAGCGGTGCCCTTCTTGCCGGCGCGGCCGGTACGGCCCGAACGGTGCTGGAGCGTTTCCGCATCGCGGGGGATCTCGACGTGGACGACGAGCGTCAACGAAGGAAGGTCGATGCCGCGCGCTGCCACGTCGGTGGCGACGCAAACGCGGGCGCGCTTGTCGCGCAGCGCCTGCAACGCGTTGTTGCGCTCATTCTGCGAATGCTCGCCCGAAAGTGCCACGGCGGAGAAGCCGCGCTCGGTCAGCGTCGAATGCAGGTGCTTCACATTGTCGCGTGTGGCGCAGAACAGGATCGCGGTTTCTGCGTCATGCAGGCGGAGCAGGTTGACCACCGCGTTCTCGACGTCGGCCGGAGCGACGGTTACCGCCTGGTACGTGATGTCGCCGTGACCGCGGTTTTCACTGACGGTCGAAATGCGCAGCGCGTCTTTCTGGTACCGACGGGCAAGTGCTTCGATCGGGCGGGGCATGGTGGCCGAGAACAGCAGCGTGCGGCGGCTTTCCGGCATCGCATCGAGCATCTCTTCCAGGTCTTCGCGGAAGCCCATGTCGAGCATCTCGTCCGCTTCGTCGAGCACGACGACGCGCAAGGACGAGAGGTCGAGCTTGCCGCGTTCGAGATGGTCGCGAAGGCGTCCCGGCGTTCCGACCACGATCGTGGCGCCGCGCTCCAGCGCCTTGCGCTCACGCACCGGGTCCATGCCGCCGACGCAGGTGACGATGCGCGCGCCGGTGGAGGCGTAGAGCCATTCCAGCTCGCGGCTCACCTGCTGCGCCAGTTCACGGGTCGGTGCGATCGCCAGCGCCAGCGGCGCCTCGGCGTAGGGGATGGAGCCGTCTGCCAGAAGTTCGTCGCTCATGGCGATGCCGAAGGCGACGGTCTTGCCCGAGCCGGTCTGTGCCGACACCACCAGGTCGCGCCCACGCGCCTCGGCTTCGGCGACGGCGGCCTGCACCGGGGTCAGGTTCTCATAACCATGCGCCGTAAGCGCGTCGGCAAGAGGTTGGGGGAGCTGGGAAAAAGTCATGCGTTTCGAATCTGTCCTATGCCGCCGTCGCGGTCTGTAAGGGCGGGCCTGTGCGAAGTGTGCGACCCAACGGGCCCTGGTTGAGGCGCTCCATAGACAAAAAAGTCCGGTTTGGCGCGCACCAATTTCATAAAAGGCAACAATGGCCTTGCGCGACAGACAAATATTCGGTCGCAGACGCGCAATTCCGTCTGTTTGTCACACGATTTTCATGAGCGAAGCCCAGGCGCGCTCGTGTGGATGGCTGTGACATATCATGACGGGAATAGCGAGTCCCAAGCGCCTGCTTGCCTCCATTCATGACGTGGGATCGGGATCCGAAGCGGCGGTGCTGCGATTGGCCGAACTGCTGGAACGGCGGCTTGGCGGGCCGCACTTCGCCATGCTGGTGGTGCCCGACCATTGGGGTCGGCATCCCCTGTCACAGGACAGGCGTTTCCAGGCGCGCCTCAGAAACTGGGCCGATTCCGGCATCGAAATGTTCGTCCACGGCTGGTTCCACAAGGACGATGCCGAGAACGGCGGCGGGCAGCACCGGGGCACGGCACGGTTCAAGGCCCGGCACATGACCGCTGGAGAAGGCGAGTTCCTCGGCCTCGACGAAGCGACCGCGCTATCGCGCATGCTGGACGGCAAGGCGCTGGTGGAAGACGTAACCGGCCGCCCCGCTGCCGGTTTCGTGGCGCCTGCCTGGCTCTATGGCGACGGTGCGCGCGCTGCCCTGCGCAAGGCCGGCTTGCCGATCGTCGAGGATCACTGGCGTGTGTGGTCGGCCGAAAGCGACACCACTCTCGCAAAGGGACCGGTGATCACCTGGGCGAGTCGCTCCACCGCCCGTACCGCATCCTCGCTTGCTTTCGCCGCCCTCGCCCGCCGTGCCCTGCCCATGATGGAGACGGTGCGCGTCGCGGTGCATCCCGGCGATGTCACCAAGGCATCGCTCATGGCCAGCATCGATAAGACACTCAAGCGCTTCGCCGCCACGCATACTCCGTCGAAGTACCAGGATTTATGCGATTCCATGGCGGAACGGTGACTCTTTTCTAGAGCTTTCGCGTCCGCTCCATGACGAGGCCCCGCAGCGTCACAGACCCGACATCTAGCCCCCATACGAGCCCTTTCCAACAACGAGATCATGTCGCGCAAGGTCATAAGAGGGGTCGTATGACGGACAAGCTCAGGATCGTGGTGCCGATCCACAGCCTCGATCCGGGCGGTGTCGAGCGTGTCGCCCTGGGCCTCGCCTCGCGCTGGGTCGGTGCAGGCCACGAGGTGACGACCGTGCTGGGCCGTTCGGGCTGCAACCATCTCGCCAGCGCGCCGCCATTGAATTACTGGCAGGTGCCATCGCGCATTCCCACGGCATCCTGGGAAACGCCGTGGATGATCTACTGCCTCTACAGCTACCTGGTGGAGCATAGCGCCGACGTGGTGTTCCTCCCCGGAAACACATATGCCGTTGTGGGCGCCGCGATGAAGCTGCTGCTGGGCGATCATGCTCCTTCGATGGCGCTGAAAGTCAGCAACGCCCTGCACCGCCCGGACATGCCCGCGCCGATGCGCGCCGCGTATGGGCTCTGGCTGCGCGCCCAAGGCCGGCTGTTCGATCGGATGGTCGCTCTCTCCGAGCCGATGAGCCGGGAAATCCGCGACACCACGCGCGTGGAGGCCTGCCGGGTCGAGGTGATCTCCAATCCGATCCTCTCGCGCGCACGGCTGCGCACACTGGCGAAGCACAAGCCTAGAACAGCATCGGTATGGGGAACGCGCTATCTCACGGCCGGTCGTCTCGTCCCCCAGAAGAACCATGCCCTGCTGCTGCGTGCTTTCGCCCGATCTGCGCGGCCTTCGGACACCCTGACGATCGCGGGTGAGGGCCAGCAACGCGCGGCCATCGTCCAATGGGCCGGTGAACTCGGCATATCCGATCGCGTGCGCCTCGTCGGGCATGTCGCCAGCATCGATCCCTTGATGGCCGAGGCCGACGTTTTCGTGCTGAGCTCCAACTACGAGGGCCTCCCCGGCGTCGTCGTCGAGGCACTCGCGGCCGGCCTTCCCGTCCTCTCGACCGACTGCTGCGTAAGCATGAACTGCCTGGTCGAGAACGACCGCACCGGCCTGCTCGTGCCGACGGGCGACGAACGGGCCTTCGCGGAAGGTCTGGAGCGTATTCGCGATCTTGCCGGAGACGCGCAGCGGGCTCGCGCGGTCGCGTCTCGCTACGAAGTCGAAGGCGCGGCGCACCGCTACCTCGATATGATGGCGCAACTGCGCCGCGAGCGGGAGAGCCTGCGCCGCCGGCGGCTGGGCCTGAGTGCATGGGCGACCCACTCGCCCTGGCAGCGATCGCTTTGAGACATCCCCAAGCGGAGACCTTCGTGACAGAAACCGCTGCCGCCCTGGCGCCCGAAAGCCGGACGATCCAGTTGACGCCCCAGGATCGCAATCCGCGCCTGGGCCGCAATGCGCTGTTCTCTATCGCCCTCTCCCTCGGGGTGATCGCGGTCGTGTTCCATGAGATGGACGGGCTCGACATGCGGCACCTGTCCGCCATGATCCCCGCCAGCCCGGCGTTCTGGGCCGTCTTCGCGGCGAGCTACCTGATCACCCCTGCCAGCGAGTGGCTGATATTCCGCCGCCTCTGGGGCGTTCCGGCCTCGGGCCTGATCGCGCTGCTGCGCAAGAAGGTCTACAACGAACTCCTCCTCGGCTATCTTGGCGAGGCCTATTTCTACACTTGGGCCCGCCGCCGCGTCTCGCTCGATGCCGCACCCTTCGGCGCGGTGAAGGACGTGGCGATCCTTTCCGCGATGACCGGCAACGGCGTAACGATCGCCCTGCTCGCGATCATGGTGCCTTTCGTCGGCACCGCGCGGCTCGGCTTCGACCAGGGCGGCCTCGATACGCGCATGATCACGCTCTCGCTGGGCGTGATGGTGCTGCTATCCGCCGTGGCCATGCTTTTCCGCCGCCGGGTCTTCACTCTGCCGCGTGCGGAGTTGTCGATGATCGCTCAGGTGCATCTCGGCCGCATCGCGCTGACCACGCTGTTCAACGCCCTGCTCTGGCATCTCGCCCTGCCCGAGGTGCAATTGTCCTTATGGCTGTTCATGGCGACGCTGCGCCTGCTGGTTTCGCGCCTACCGCTGATCCCTAACAAGGACCTGCTCTTCGCCGGCGTCGCCGTGCTGGCCCTGGGCCTCGAACAGGACATCGGCGCGCTCATGACGCTGATGGCCGGACTGATCCTGGCGGCGCATCTGCTGCTCGGCGGCCTGCTGGCCATCCGCGATCTCACCGTTCCGGAGCAACCGGCATGAGCATCTCCTCGATCCTCCGGCTGCTGGCGGCCGCGCTGATCCCCTCCACTCCCGATCTCGGCAAGGCGCCCGGTCAATGCCGCGTGGACGAGGCCGGTCCCGCTTTCATGGTCGAGCCGGTGGGCCTGAAGGATCGCACCGGCAAGCTGAAGCTGGAGGTCTATCCCGCCAACCAGGCGGATTTCCTGGCCGACGACAATGCGCTGGTCAGTGCCGGCAAGACCTTTCGCCGCGTCGAGGTTCCCATACCCGCCAGCGGCACACCCCGCCTCTGTGTCCGGCTGCCCGCCCCCGGCGTCTATGCAGTCAGCCTGCTCCACGATCGCGATGGAGACCGCAGGTTCAACTGGACGATCGACGGCATCGGCTTCTCCGGCAATCCCCGGCTGGGGCTGGGCAAGCCCCCGGTGCGCAAGGCCAGCGCCACGGCCGGAGACGGCCTGACGCCCCTGCGCATCGTCCTCAATTATCGCAGCGGCCTTGGCGTGGCGCCGCTGAAGCAAGGTTCCTGACCCGCATGAAGATCGTCGACGTCTGCGCCTTTTACTCGCCCCACGGCGGCGGGGTGCGTACTTATGTGGAGCAGAAGCTGCGCATCGGCCCCATGCTGGGGCACGAGATCGTCGTTCTGGCCCCCGGAGACAGCGACGCCGTCATCGAGCGCGGCCCCGGCGCAAGGATCGTCACGATAAAGAGCCCGCGCTTCCCTCTGGACCGAAAGTACGGCTACTTCGCGGAAAGCCGGCAACTCCATGCGGCGCTCGATGCCGAAGCGCCGGATTTCGTGGAGGCGACCTCGCCCTGGCGTAGCGCCGGGTTGGTGGCGGACTGGGCGGGAACCGCGCCGCGCAGTCTGGTCATGCATGCCGATCCGCTCTCCGCCTATGCCTACCGCTGGTTGGGCAATATCTTCTCGCGCCAGACGATCGACCGGCAATTCTCGATATTCTGGGAACACCTGCGGCGCCACAGCCGCAAGTTCGATCATGTCGTCTGCGCCAACCGCGACCTTTCTCGGCGCCTGACCGAGGGCGGCGTCTCGCATGTCGTGACGATCCCGATGGGGGTCGAGCGGGGCTGCTTCTCGCCCGCACATCGCGATCCGGCGCTGCGGGCGCGCCTGCTGGCGGACTGCGGGTTGCCGGAAAGCGCCGCCCTGCTGCTGGGCGTAGGCCGTCTCGCGCCCGAGAAGCGCTGGCCGCTGGTGATCGACGCGGTGAGCCTGGCCAGCCAACAGAGCCCGATCGGGCTTGTCATGCTGGGCGAAGGACGGGAACGGCGCACAATCCTGCGCCATATCGCCGGCAATCCGCATGTCCGCCTGTTCGCGCCGGAACGCGATCGCGCCCACTTCGCCCGGATCATGGCGAGCGCCGATGCGCTGGTTCACGGCTGCGAGGCCGAGACCTTCTGCATGACTGCCGCCGAAGCGCGGGCAAGCGGCATCCCCGTCGTGGTCCCGGACGCAGGCGGCGCGGCGGACCATGCCGCAGGCGGCGCGGGAAGAACCTATGCGGCGGCCGACAGCAATGCGGCGGCGCAGGCGATACTAAACGTCGTGCGCGAGCGCCCTCGCCCGCGCGCAACGGCCCGCACGATGGACGAGCACTTCCACGAACTCTTTGCAGCCTACGCCGCCTGCCTCGACAGGCGGCGGCAGGCGGCCTGAGCCCTACTCGGCCTTCTGCCAGCCGCCTCCAAGCGCCAGGAACACCGCGATCTGGTCATCCACAAGCGCTGTCTGGGCCGCGGCATGGTTCACTTGCGCGGTTGCCAGCGCGCCCTGTGCGCTCAGCAGGTTCAGGAAGTCGCTGCGTCCGAAGCGGAACAGCTTGCCCGCCTGCTGCGCCGAGAGCCCGGCGCTGTCGCTTGCGCTTTCGAGCGCGACCGCCCGGTCGGTATCGCGCGCATAAGTCTCCAGCGCCGTTTCCGTGCCGCGCAAGGCGTCCAGCACGGTCTGGTCGAACCGCGCGAGGTCGGCTTCCACTTGCGCGTTCGCGGCATCGATCCGTGCCCGCACGATGGGTCGGTTGGGGAACGACCAGCTCAACAGCGGTCCCAGGCTGAACCCGAAGCTATGCGTCTTGCCGAAGTTCTCCAGCTTGCCGTCGGTGATGATGCCGCCGCCGATGCTGACCGTGGGGTAGAGGTCGGCGGTTGCGACACCGATGCGCGCCGTATCGCCGGCGATCAGGCGCTCGGCCTGGCGAATGTCCGGACGACGGCGGATCAGCGCGGCGCCGTCCCCGATCGGCATGGGCTGCGACAGGCGCGGAAGCGTTGCGCATGTCTCGACTTCCCGGGGGTATTCCGCAGGCGCCTTGCCGAGCAGGGTGGCCAGCAAATAGAGCGCAGTCTGCCGCTTGGCATGGAAGGCCGGAAGATTGGCCTTGCTGCTTTCCACGGCGGTACGCGCCCGGCTCACGTCGAAAGCCGTGCCGCGACCGCCGCGTTGCAGGCGAACCGTCGCATCGAGGGTCTGCTGTTGCAGCGTGACGACCCGCTGCACCGTGGCGATCTGGTAGTTCGCGGCGCAGACGTCGGCATAGGCCTTGGTCGTTGCGGCCGCGACGCTGATCCGCACCGCGTCACGCGCGGCTTCCACCGCTTCGCGGTCGGCCAAGCTGCTCTCGATGGCGCGCTTGATCTTGCCGTTGAGATCTAGCGGATAGGATAGCGTCAGGCCAAGATTGTACGTCAGCACGCCGGGCAGATCGGTCCCGGCCGAGGGCACGGAATAGTCCCGCTCGAGATTGCCCTTACCCCCGATCGTGGTGTTGAGGGCCCTCTGTCCGGTCGTCTCGCGAAGCACGGCATCGGCCTTGCGCAAGTTGGCATCGGCGGCGCGGATGTTCGCGTTCGCTGCCAGCGCCTGTTCGACCAGCCCGTCCAACTGCGGATCGTCGTAGAGCCGCCACCAGCGATCCGGCAGTTCGGCCTGAGAGAACGCAGGCCCCTGCCCGGAGAGGAACGCGCCATTGGCTCCGGGGGTCGTCGCCACGGAGTGCTCCGGCGGCGCGTAGTCGGGGCCGGCCGTGGCGCAACCGGCCAGCAGCGCGAGTGCAACGAGGGAAGCTCCGTGACGGATCGCTGGCCCAGTCACTGGCCAAGTCACTGGACTGCCTCCGCCGAAGCAGCCGGCTGGGGCTGAGCGCGCCGGACCTGCCGCGCACTTTTGCGCCCCGCTTCGCCCGGTTGTTCAATGGTCACGGTCGCGGTGCGGCCGGAGATCAGGCTCACGTCGTCGGGCACTTCGGTCAGGCGCACCCGCACCGGGATGCGCTGGGCGAGGCGGACCCAGGTGAAGGTCGCGTCCACGCTCGGCAGGAGGTTGCGCGAATCGCTCCGGGTAGTGTCGTTGATGCCTGCCGCGATGCTTTCCACCACGCCCTTGAGCGGACGGTCCTCGCCCATGAGCACGACCGTGACCGGCGAGCCGACATGGATGTTGGCCAGCTTGGTTTCCTCGAAGTAGCCTTCGATACGGATGGAATCGCTGTCGATCAGGGCCATGGCCTGGTTGCCCGGCGCCACGTAGTCGCCCGGATGCAGGTCGAGGTTGGTGACCGTGCCGTTGACCGAGGCGTGGACGTTGGTGCGCGCAAGGTCGAGCTTGGCCTTGTCCAGCGCGCTGCGCGCCTGGTCGAGCGCGGCGCGCGCGGTGGCGACGGCGGCCACGTTCTGCTCGTGGGTTTCGGTGGCCACCAGGTCTCCCAGCGCCAGGTCGCGCTTGGCCTCCCGCTGGGCCTGCCCCAGTCGCGCCTGCGCGCTGGCGACGGCGGCCTGCGCCTGCTCCACCGCCAGCGAATAGCGCGGACGGTCGATCACGAAGAGCAGGTCGCCAGCCTTGACCACCTGGTTGTCCTTCACCTCCACCGAAGTGACCAGGCCGCCGATGTCCGGCGTGACGCGCACGACATCGGCGCGGACGCGGCCGTCTCGGGTCCAGGGGCTGTCCTCGTAGTGACGCCATAGCCAGATCGCGATGATGGCGGCGATGATGACCAGCACGGTAGTGGCAAGGCTCGGGGCGACGCGGGCAAGAAAGCGCTTCATTGGCGGAAACCGATCAAGGGAGAGGCCCAGACGAGAAGCCCGAGCACGAGGATGTAGAGGCAGAGGTCCACCATCGCCCGATAGGCGAAGAGGCGGTAGAAACCGATGACGTTGGCAATGCGCATCAGCACCAGGGTGATGACCGAGGCGATGATGGCCAGGACCAGCAGCGTGGGGAGGAACACCCCGTCGAAAGAGACTTCCCCCCTCATGCCGGCACCTCGATCGTCATCGCCTGCCGGGCGGGGCTGGCGGCGGGAAAGAGGTTGCGGCGCAGGCTGACCAGCCCCAGCGCCCCCGCACGGCTGAGTTGCGGGTTTTCGTCATTCAGGACGGCGGTCATGGCAATGTCGATATCCTCAAGCAGGATGGGATCTGCGGGCGCGGGCCGGTCGGGATCGAGGCTCCGGTAATAGTCGCCCACTTTCTGGAGAACTTCGGTCAACGGCCCACGCCTGGAAGGCGGCATGGCGAGGCGTAGCTCGCGCAGTTCGCCGATGGCGATGCCGGTGCGCAAGTCGCGCAGCGCATCGTAGAGCGGCGCGCCCGGCGAACGGCCCGCCATCGCGAGGCGGGGCGCCAGCAGCGCGATGCGGTCCAGCATGCGGTTGATCCAGGCGCGCACGTCGGGCGGGCTCATGAGGTTGGCGCGTTCGGCAATGTCGGCCCAGCCGGCACGGACGGTGCGGCGGATCGCGGCATGCGTTCCGGTGGAATTGAGCAGGCGGATGACGATGATCGCGAAAAGAATGCCGACAAGCTGCGCGAATGCTCCGTTCACGAAGCCGGCGAAGCCCCCGATGTAGCGATCGGATACAAGCACCGGCGAGCCCAGTCCCAACAGCATCGGCAAAGCAATTCCGCTCCAGCGCGGGGACTGCATCAGCGCGCCCAGCATGAGCAGCATCGGCGCCATGGCGGCGGCGTACTGACCGAAACCGTCGAGCCGGGGCATGAGCACGAAGCCATAGAGCAACCCGATCAGGGTGGCGAGAAGCGTGCCTGCGAAGAACGAGCGCAACGGTGCCAACGGGTCGGGCGCGGCCGCGAAAAGCGCGGTGAAGACGCCTGCCAGCATGATCGCCGTCGCGCCCTCGTGCCAGCCGGACCCGATCCATAGGGCACAGCCGAGAACGATGGTGAGGAAGGCCCCGATCGCGCCCCGCGTGGCGCCGCCGACATCGACGTGCAGTTCCCTGCCGCGCCGTCCTTCGACCAACTTGGCGGCGCGTGGGCTGACGGGCTTCGTGCTGGGCGTGGCGAGCTGCTCGGCCAGTATCCGGCAATCGCGGTGGGCATCCACCAGGGCGGAAAGACGCGACAGCAGGCTGAGAAGGATCAGGTCGTTCCAGGAGACCTCCGGCCCGACCTGCGGCTCCAGCGCGCGGCTGCGCTCCTGCAGGGCAATGGCGGCCTCCTCGCGCTCCGCGAGCGAAAGCTTGTCCAATTGGCCGAACCAGGCGCGGGTATCCGCAAGCAGCGTCTCGACATCTTGCGAGATGGCACCGGCGGCGTGAAGCTGCGCTATGCGGTCGGTCACCGCGGCGCCCAGCGGCATGATCAGCGAGAGCTGATCCTGCAAGGCGCGCACGGTGCGGATGCGCGGTGCGATCCTGGTGCTCTCGTAAGGAAGGTGGATCGACAGCTGATGCAACTCGGTAACGTCGAGCGCCAGACGCTGGCGTTCCTTCTCGATGGCCGGAACCGCTTCGAGCTGAAGCGAATCGCGCGACCAGCGCTCGGCATCGGCAAGGATGTTGGAGACGCGTTGCAGCATGAAGGCCGAGACGGACTGCGGCAGCACCAGCGCATGAACGAAGCTGCCGCAAAGAATGCCGATCGTGATCTCCTGCACGCGCAGGGCGGCTACGGTGAAGATCGTGTCGGGCACATCGACGGTGGGAAGCACGATGAGCACCGCCGTATAGCCCGCCAATACGAAGGTATAGGAACGCGGCGTGCGATCCAGCAACGAAACGAAGACGCAAAGCGCAAGCCAGGCGCCGATGCCAAGAACCAGCAGTTCCGGCTTCTGCACGAGGTTCGGCACCAGGACCACCGCCATGGCCGCGCCGACCAGAGTGCCCACCACGCGGAACATCGCCTTGGACACGACCGTGGCCGCCAGCGGCTGAGCAACGATGTAGGACGTCAGGAAAGCCCAGTAAGGCCGCTCCAGGCCGATCGAGAGGGCGATGTAGATGGCCAGCATCGAGGCCAGATAGGCCTTCACGGAGAACAGCGCGGCGTCCAGTCCGAAACGCTTCGTCATTGCCGGGCGGCGCTTTCCGCAATGCGTGCCGCGATGCGATCGAGCACCCGCACGACAGTCTCGACATCTTCAGTGGGAATGCCATCGAGCAGGCTCGCGCGCAACTCGATCAATCGCTTGTCGATGCGCCGCGCGGCAGTGACGCCTTCTGCCGTGAGCCGCAGGTTCTTGGCCCGCCGATCGCTATCGTCGGCCACGCGTTCCACAAGGCCGGCGTCTTCCAGCAGATGAAGCGTGCGCACCAGCGAGGGTTCGGTGACGTTGATCACGCGTGCAAGATCGCCCTGCCGAACATCGTCGCCCAGCCGAAGCAGGTGCACCAGCGCCCATCCCGAGGAATTGGAAACCCCGAGCGAGGAAAGCGCCGAATCGGCCAGCTGTTGCCATGAACGCGAAACCGGCCCCAACCTTGCGGCCAGAGCCTTCTCGCTCGATTGTCGATCTTGCATGTCACAGTAATTAGCGTGCTAACTAATCCGCGCAAGATCGGCTCGCTTGGATATTATCGCATTGCCCTTGCACTTATTGCAACGCAGCACCCTGCGATACGATGGTAGCGCGACGCGATGGAGGTCGCTAAGCCCCCGCAAATGCCTGTCGTTTTCCGGAGAATGCCCTTGCGCCGATCGATCCTCGCTCTCGGCCTGTCTGCCGTTGCGCTGGCTGCCAGTCCGGTCATGGCCAAGCAAACGGCCGAAACGACAGCGCCGACGAAGCCGGAGCGGGTCGAGCAGTCGGCATCCGCCCGTCACGCCATGGTCGCAGCGGCCAATCCACTGGCGGTGAAAGCCGGTGTGGACGTGCTGAAAGCCGGAGGCTCCGCCGTGGACGCGGCCGTGGCCATCCAGGCCGTGCTGGGGCTTGTGGAGCCCCAAAGCTCGGGCATCGGCGGCGGTGCCTTCATGGTCTACTACGACGCTGCCAGCCGTAAGACGACCGCCTATGACGGTCGCGAAGTCGCTCCGTCCGGCGCCTCCGGAAACCTGTTCCTGGATGACGGCGGCAAGCGACTGCCTTTCGCCGAAGCCGTGCTCGGGGGTATCTCGACCGGCGTGCCCGGTGCGATCGCCATGCTCGACATGGCGCACCGCGATCACGGCAAGCTGCCCTGGGCAGGCCTGTTCGACGAAGCGCATCTGCTGGCGAAGGACGGGTTCATCGTCAGCCCGCGCCTGGCCGGCATGATCGCAAGCAAGGCGCCCCAGGCCGCCGCACCCGACGCGCGACGCTATTTCACCAAGGCCGACGGGACTCGCTACGTCGCCGGCGATCGACTGAAGAACGCTGACTATGCCCAGTCACTGGAGCGGATCGCCCGCTATGGCGCTTCGGGACTGCTTACCGGCCCACTCGCCCAGCAGATCGTCGACCGCGTCCACGAAGGCCCGCGCCCCAGCACCCTGACGCTGGCCGACATGGCTAACTACCGACCGCATTCCGGCCCGGCGCTTTGCCAGCCCTATCGCCTTTACCTCGTCTGCACGCCGCAGGCGCCGTCAGGCGGCCCCGGCCTCCAGATCGCGCTCGGCGTGCTCGAACATACCGATATCGGCAAGCGTGACGCCTCGGATGAGAAAGCCTGGTTCACTTTCGCACAGGCAAGCCGCCTCGCTTACGCCGATCGCGACCGGTACGTGGGCGATCCCGCCTTCGTGCAAGTGCCCCTCGCAGGGTTGCTCGATCCGGCTTACCTGAAAGGCCGGGCCGCCGAGATCGGGGAAAAGGCGGGGCCGGTGACGTTCGGAATGCCCAGCGGCGGGCCGAAAGTCGGGCCGGACGCAACGGAAGAGCCCGGCGGCACCAGCCACGTCGTCATCGTCGATGCGCAGGGCAATGTCGTCTCCATGACCACCACCGTCGAGAGCATCTTCGGCTCCGGCCGCATGGTGGGCGGCTTCTTCCTCAACAACCAACTTACCGACTTCTCGTTTACCCCCAAGGACGAGGATGGGGCGAAGGCCGCCAATGCCGTGGGGCCCGGCAAGCGCCCGCGCTCCAGCATGGCCCCCGCCGTCGTGCTGACGCCGCAGCGCAAGTTCGTGGCGGCCGCCGGTTCGCCGGGAGGCTCGGCCATCCAGGCTTACAACCTCAAGGTGCTGGTCGCGCTGCTCGACTGGAAGATGACGCCGCAACAGGCCGTCTCTCTGCCCAATCTGGTCGCCAGGGGAGACAGCTACAGCGCCGACAAGTTCCCCCAGCCGATCATGGACGGGCTTGCAGCACGGAACATGCGGCTCTCCACCGCCAGAGGCGAGGAATCCGGTCTTCAGGCGATCGTCGCCACACCCAAGGGCTATGTCGGCGGTGCCGATCCAAGGCGCGAAGGGGTCGCGCGCGGGTTCTGAACCGAGAACCGTGCTTCCCTCGCATTGAAAATAGCATAATCATCGCCTAGGGGCCGCTGCCTTCAATCCCACTGCCCTCACCTAGGGAGACGACATGGCAGGCGATCAGCACCGGCAAGACGATGATCCCGGCATCAGGACGGCGACAGGCAGCCTCGGCCTCATGGCCGCGATCGCGCTGGTGATGGGCAACATGATCGGTTCCGGCGTGTTCCTGCTGCCGGCCAGCCTGGCGCCGTTCGGCTGGAACGGAGTGATCGGGTGGGTCGCCACCATCGCCGGTGCCCTGGTCCTCGCCTACGTCCTGAGCCGGCTGACTCACGAACGGCCCGCGGACGGCGGCCCTGCCGGCTTCGTCACCGATGCCTTCGGAAGGCGCGTCGGCTTCTTCATCAGCTGGATCTATCTCGTCTCGCTCTGGACATCGGTGGTCACCATCGCTGTCGCCGCCGTCAGTTACCTGTCGAGCATGGTGCCGTTCCTGGGGCGCGGCGAACATGTGCCCGCCCTTGCCGCGATCGTATTGCTGTGGCTGATGACGCTGGTGAACTTGCGCGGCACCCGCGCCGCCGGACGGTTCCAGATCGTCACCCTGGCCCTGAAGGTCATCCCGCTGGTGGTGGTGATCGTGCTGGCCGCCTATGTCCTGTCGAGCGGGCAGGCAACGCTCCCGGCCTTCGATCCTGCGCAAGTGCATACCGGTGCCGTCAACGGTGCGGCAACGATGACGCTGTGGGCTCTGCTGGGCTTCGAATCCGCCAGCGTCGCCGCAGCGAGGGTCCGCAACCCGACCGTGAACGTCGCCCGAGCGACCCTGTGGGGTACTGCACTGACGGGCGGGCTCTACCTTCTGGTGTGCTCCGCCATCGCCCTTCTCCTGCCAAGCGACGTGACCGCGCATTCCGCCGCGCCCTTCGCCACTTTCGTCGCCCACTTCCTGGATGGAGACGTGGCCACCCTCGTCGCCATCTTCGCCGTGATAAGCTGTATCGGCGCACTCAACGGCTGGACCTTGCTCGAAGCCGAGATGGTCCGCGACATGGCGGCGCGACGCCTGCTGCCGCACTGGTTCGCGCAGACCGACGCGCGCGGGACGGCCCGGCGGGCCTTGCTGATCTCGGCCGTGGTCGCCAGCTTCTTCGCGGCGATGAACGCCAGCCGGACCATGCAGGCCCTGTTCGAATACCTGCTCCTGCTCTCCACCTCCTCCACGCTCTGGCTCTACCTTGCCTGCTCTCTGGCCGCGCTCAAGCTTGGCGTAGCGCGGGTTCCGGCAGCGATCGGCGCGGTCTACGCCGTGTGGACATTGTGGGGCGCAGGCATCGGCGCCAGCGGGATGAGCTTCGTGCTGATGGCGCTGGGCCTGCCGATCTGGCTCTGGCTGCGGCGCAACGAGATCGACTGACCACGAAAAAGGACGCCGCCCGCATGACCAAGCACTACGATGCCCTGATCGTCGGCGGCGGCCACAACGGCCTGGTCTGCGCCTTCTATCTTGCCCGCGCGGGGATGAAGGTCCGCATTCTGGAACGGCGGAACGTGGTGGGCGGCGCAGCCGTGACCGAGGAGTTCCATCCCGGTTTCCGCAACTCGGTCGCCAGCTATACCGTCAGCCTGCTCCAGCCCAAGGTCATCGCCGACATGCGGCTGGCCGAACATGGCTACCGCGTGATCGAGCGGCCGATCTCGAACATGCTGCCCCAGGAAGACGGCGGCTATCTTAAACTCGGCGGCGGGCTGGAGCGCACCCAGGCCGAGTTCCGGCGCTTTTCCGCGCACGATGCCGAAGTGCTTCCTGCTTATTACGCATCGCTGGAGGCGGTGGCCGATGTGCTGCGCGACCTGGCGCTGAAATCGCCGCCCAATGCCAGCGACGGCTGGCGGGGGTTGATCGAGGCTGCCCTTCAGGGCCGCAAGCTGGCGGGCCTGTCGCTGGAGGCGCAGCGCGACGCGCTCGACCTCTTCACCAAGTCCGCCCGCGCGCTGCTGGACGGCTGGTTCGAGAGCGAGGCGGTGAAAGCCGCCTTCGGCTTCGACGCGGTCGTCGGCAACTACGCCTCTCCCGATACGCCGGGCAGCGCCTATGTGCTGCTTCACCACGTCTTCGGCGAAGTTAACGGCAAGAAGGGCGCCTGGGGTCACTCGGTAGGCGGCATGGGCAATATCACCCGCATCATGGGCGATGTCTGCCGCAACCTCGGCGTGGAGATCAGCCTGGAGAGCGCCGTGGAGCAAGTGCTTGTCGATGGCGGCAAGGTCGCGGGCGTGCGGCTGGAAAGCGGCGAGGAAATCGCCGCCAGGCGGGTGATCGCCAATGTCGGGCCCAAGCTGCTCTACGGCAGGATGATCGCGCAGAGCGACCTCACCCCCGATTTTCGGCGGCGCATGAAAGGCTTCAAGGCGGGCAGCGGCACTTTCCGGATGAACGTGGCGCTTTCGGAACTGCCCCGCTTCACCTGCCTGCCCAAACCGGGTGAGCACCATAAGTCCGGCATCATCATCGCGCCGACGCTCGACTACATGGACCGCGCCTTCCTGGACGCGAAGGTCCATGGCTGGTCGAAGAAACCGATCGTCGAGATGCTGATCCCCTCGACCGTGGACGACAGCCTCGCGCCGGAAGGCGGTCATGTCGCCAGCCTGTTCTGCCAACAGTTCGCGCCGGAACTGCCGGATGGGCGTGACTGGGATGTGGAGGAGGACAAGGCGGCCGATACGGTGATCGACACCGTAGAGGACCATGCACCAGGGTTCCGCGCCTCGATCCTCGGGCGGCAGGTGCTCAGCCCCAAGGGGTTGGAGCGGAAGTTCGGGCTGGTCGGCGGAGACATCATGCACGGCAATCTCACGCTCGACCAGATGTGGTCGGCGCGGCCGGTGCTGGGCCATGGCGCCTATCGGGGGCCGATCGCGGGGCTCTACATGTGCGGCTCGGGCACGCATCCCGGCGGCGGCGTAACCGGCGCGCCGGGCCACAACTGCGCGCATGAAGTCATCGCCGACAACAAGCGCTTCGGAAATCCTCACCGCCGCTTTATTTCACGAAGTTCGTAACGGAACGCCCGCTCATCCCTTTTGCGGCTCATCCTGCCGAATAAGAACAGACCTCTTTCCATCCTGTTGGTTTGACGCCTCAGACGAGCAGCCTCTTCTCCCCGGATCGTTATCCGGCAGGCGAGGCAGTTCGATGGGTCGCCAAAAACTGGCCAAGAACTGGGACAGCGGATTGTCTGAAGCTTTAAATATCGACGCGCGGCGCCGGTCCGATGCCATTTCGGTGGCTCGCGTGGTCTGTATCCTTGGCGTCGTCTACGTTCACGCCTGGACCGGCTTGACCGGATACGATCTCCAGCTTGCCCACGGCACCCCGCAGGAGAACTTGCGTTGGGTGCTGATGGACGTGTTCGGTCGCAGCGCCGTCCCGCTGCTCGGGCTAATTTCCGGCTGGCTGGTGGCCGGATCCAGCCGCACCTTCGACTGGGCGAGTCACGTGGGGCGCAAGGCCAAGACCATCCTGCTGCCGATGGTGCTGTGGAACGCGCTTGCCATCCTGCTCGTCTCCGGCGCAGCGGTCGTCACGCGGCTGGCCGCGCCGACCCCGCAGTCGCTGGACTGGATCTTCCAGGAAGTGTTCATCGCCAGCCGTAACCCGGACATCAACGTCCAGATGCCGTTCCTGCGCGATCTGTTTCTCTGCATGTTGCTGGCGCCGCTGCTGGTGCGCTGCGGCAAGCGGACCCTGCTGGCGATAGCGCTGGTGGCGGCAGTCTGCCAGATCGCCGGTTGGGGGCCGCCCATCTTCATGCGTGCGTCGATACCGTTCTTCTTCACTCTCGGCATCATCGCCCGGCGCGAGAATTTGTCGGACCGGATCGCCACCTGGCCCCTGGCCGCCGCGCTGGCGCCATTCGCGGTGCTGACCGCCGTGCAGCTTTACTTCACGCTCGTGGTCGACTGGTCTCCGATCAGCCTCCCTGCCGCGACGCTCGACCTGGCCGTGCGCATATCGGCGGCGCTGGCCTACTGGCGCATCTCCTGGGGTCTGGCCGGAACGGTCGTGCGGCGCCCGCTGCTGAAGATCGAGCCTTTCGCGTTCTTCCTGTTCTGCTCGCACCTGATCCTGATCTGGCTGGGCGGTCCGCTGCTGGGCAGGCTGTTCGGCACGCTCGGCTCGCCGCTCTATCCGGTCTATCTCGTTGCCCAGCCGCTGATCGTGCTGCTGGCCGTGGTCCTGCTGGGCACCCTGCTCAGCCGCGCCGCGCCCGGTCCCGCGCGCATTCTCAGCGGCGGGCGACTTGCGGGGAGGAAACCGGCGGTCGCCTGAACCGCCAGTTTCCATTTCACCAACTCAATTGCCGGCAAGATCCTTGTAGAGGCTGATGTAGTAGGTGATCCCCGGCCGGACGTTCAACAACGGCAGACGCTCGTTGAGACCGTGGGCGAACTCGTCGGAGTCCTTCATCATAGAGGCGCTCGCACTGTAGCTCGGCACGCCGAGTGCGCGGTACCACATCGAATCCGAGGCACCGGACGCTTGCGAGGGGATGATCGGGATCGGCCCCCAGGCTGCGGTCACCGCCTTGCGGGTGGCGGCCACGAAGTCCGCGCGCATCGGCGAGGCAGGCGACATCGTCGAGGCGTCTCCGGTCACGTCTGAGAACCTGGCGGCGGGCATTGCCGCAACCTTTGCCAGCTCGGCCATGATCTCCTCCCGCGTGTGGCCGGGGAAGATGCGGCAATTGATATTGGCGGTCGCTCGTTGCGGCAAGGCGTTCTGGGCATGACCGCCCGAGATCATCGTGGGAACGCACGTCGTGCCGGTGCGGCCCACCATGGAGGGATTGGCGCGCAGCACCTTGAGCGCCGCCTCGTCGTTGGGATTGGCCGCAAATGCGCGCATGGCGCCGGCCACGGTGGCATCGGGTTCCAGCTTGGCGGCCTCGACCCAGTAGGCGCGGGTGATGTCGTTCAGCTCAGGCTTGAAGTGATAGTGACCGATCCGCTCCAGCACCTCGGAAAGCTGGACGATCGCATTCTCCGTGCGCGGCGCGGAGCTGTGGCCGCCGGGGTTCGTCACCTCGATCCGGTAATCGACGTAGGTCTTCTCGGCGCCGCCCCAGGACCAGAACGCGGGCTTGCCTGTCTTTTCGGAAAGCGTTCCGGACGATCCATCGACATTGAGCACGAGTTCCGCGTTCTTCAGCCGCTCGGCAATCAGCTTGGAGGTTGCCATCGAGGTTTCCTCGTCGCCGGAATAGGCGATCACCAACGTGCGCTTCGGCTTGAAGCCCTGCTTGCGCAGTTCGATCATCGATTCCATCGCCAGCACTGCCTCGAACTTGGTGTCGCTGGCGCCCCGTCCGTAGAGATAGCCGTTCTCGACCACCGGCGTGAACGGATCGCGTTCCCAGTCGGCAGCCTTGGCCTCCACCACGTCCATGTGCGCGGAAACGACGACCGGCTTGAGCGCAGGGTCGCTGCCCGGCCAGGTGGCGATCAGGTAGGCCGTGTCCTTGTGCGGAACGATCTCGATGTCCCTGGCGTCCCAGCCGTTGGCGAGCAGTTCCTTGCGGAAGAGTTCCGCAACCTGCTGCGTCTGGTTGCCTTCGCCTTCCACCGAGCGCAGCGCAATCGCCTGCTTCGAGATTTCGAGAACCTGCTTCTCAGCCTGCGGATAGGGTTTCGGTGCCGCCTGGGCCGTGGTGGACGCAGCGATGATGGCGCCGAGCGTGAAGACGGTGGATGCAATGATCCGCATGAATTTGGTGCCCCTGAGATGCGATCCGAAGTGGTGATTGGCCGGAACCGATGGAGAATCGGTCCCGGCGCGGATACCTTGTCGCATTCGCTACGCAGGCGCACCTGTTTTGCGGGGATCAGGTTAGATCGAGCGCGCCCGTCAGATCGCCCGGCGCCACGCCGCCCGCCGCCACCATCGCCTCTTCGCGCATCCTGAGACCTTCCAGCTTTTCCAGGCCGAAGCGGCGGGTGAGGAAGCGGGCGATGGATCCGGTGTCGTAGATCGTGTGATCCACCGCACCCTTCTTCGCATGGGGAGAGACGATCACGGCCGGAATGCGCGTACCCGGTCCCCAGCGATCGCCCTTCGGCGGTGCAACGTGATCCCACCAGCCGCCGTTTTCATCGAAGGTGATGACGACCAGCATCTTCTCCCACTGTGGGCTCTCGCGCAGGCCGTCGATGACAGCGGCGATGTGACGGTCACCCGCATCGATGTCCGAATAGCCGGCATGCATGTTGAGATTGCCCTGCGGCTTGTAATAGCTGACCGCCGGGAGCTTGCCCGCAGCGGCGTCGGCCAGGAACTTGTTGGTACGGGCAGTGCCGCCCTCTCCGCCGTCACGCAGGAACTTCGCGCGGTCGGCCGTGCCGGGGGCGAAACGGTCGTAGTAGTTGAACGGCTGGTGATGTGGCTGGAAGTTCGGACGCGAGGGGAAAGAGGCGTCGTTCATGTTCCCCGCCAGCGCGGCGTTCCAGCCACCCGCATACCAGGCCCATTCCACGCCCTTGGCCGAGAGCATGTCGCCGATGGTTCGGTGCTGCTGGGGCACCAGCGTATGGGCGCTTTCGGCATTGGCATAACCCGGCTTCGTCGCATCGAGTTCGTAAGTCGGCGCATAGGGCGGCAGCATCGTGTTGACCGCCCAGAAGTCGGGCGAAAGCGTGTTGGGGCCGAAAATCGCCGGGCCGTCGAGAGCGCTCGCGGGTGTCTTGGGATCGACTTTGAGCCGCGTCCCCTTGGGATCGTCCCCTTCCAGCCTGGCGATGCGCTTGGCGGCCGGGCTCTTGTCCGCCTCGGGATAGAACGGCGGCTGCGCGGCGATCAGGTACTGGTGGTTGAGGAAGGAGCCGCCGAACGCCCCCATGAAGAAGTTGTCGCAGAGCGTGAACTCGCGGGCGATCTGCCACAGGCGAAGCTGCGCGCGCATGTCGCCGTAATGGCCCATGACCAATGCGCCGCTGTCTCCCCAGGCCACGAACTGGTCGTTGGCGCCGCCGTTGATCTGCATCTGGTTGTGATAGAACGCATGCACCAGGTCGCGCGTGACAAGGCCATGCGGCAGCGGATCGCCTTCGGGCGTCTGGAGCGCAAACGGCGCATTCGGCAGCGGCGCAAGATCGTCCGGACCGATCAGGTACTCGGTGTGCTCGACGACCTGCTTGCTGGGCACCAGCCCTTCCCAGATCTTGGGCAGGCGCTCCATGACCTTGCCGTCACGATCGCGCTGGCGGGTGCGCTCCGCCGGAACTTCGGACAGCGGCTGCTCCAGCCCCGGATAGTCCGCGAAGAGGTTGTTGAAGCTGCGGTTCTCCGCGAAGATCACGACGACCGTTTCGATCGCCTCGCGCAGGCGGGCATCGCTGACGGGAGCGCTGCTGCGGGACCGCCCCTTATTTGCCGCCGCGGCGGCCTCACCCGGTACTCCCGCGACCGCAGCGGCCCCGAAAGCAGCGGCAAGCCCGCCCAGAAAATCGCGCCGATCGGGGCGCATTCCCGAAGAATCGGCCTGAGGCTCGGGAAGATCGGAGTCGGTCATGGGATTTCCTTGGGGAGACGATTTTCCGGCTGTTTGCGATCCCGATGACGGCACGTCAACCGTTTGTGATATTTTGTATCATCGCACTGCGCAGCGCCTTGAAAAGCGAAAGGGCGACCCGGCAGAAACCGGGCCGCCCATTCGCGAACATTATCCGAACCGGTTCACGCCTTGGCGAAACGGCGCTCGTTCCACTTCACGGACAGGCCCTCGCTGGTCGTTCCGGCAGTCGTGCGCTGGGCGATCGTGCCCACGAAGTGCCATTCGCCGCGCACCTGCTCGGGCGTCATCTGCAACGACACGTAGCCGCGACGGCTGGTGTCAGCATAGGCGAGCCCCGGATTGGCGCCGCGCAGCGCTTTGGCAAGATCGGTCGGCGGGACAGAGGGAAGGTATGCCTCGTACCCCGGCGAAGTGACCGAGTGCCCGGCATATTCGACGCCGGCCGCCGTACCGTCCACGGACAGTTCGCTGCCCCAGGCGTTGTGGCTGTCTCCGGCCAGCACCACGAGGTTGCAGTCCGCCTGCCGCGCCGCCCGCAGCAGCCTTTCACGCGCGGCGGGATAGCCGTCCCAGGAATCCATGTTGAACGGCAGCCCGACCTGCGAAGCTGCGGCGATCGCCATGAGCGCCTGGCGAACCTTGGGGTCGCCGCCGCTGGGAACCAGGTCCGCCATCTGCGGCGGCGCCTTGAGCGAGCCCATCACGATCTGTTGCGCCAGGATCTGCCAGCGGGTGCCGGACTTCGCGGAATCCGCCAGTCCCTTGTAGAGCCAGTTTTCCTGTTGCGTGCCCATCAGGGTGCGGTCCGAAGACATCCACGGCCCGTCGCGGAACTGCGTGAGCGCGCGGGCGATCTCCGCCGGCCCGCCCTTTGCCGCCCCGGCTATCACCGCGCCGAAATCGAGCTGCTCCACGCGGCCGGTCACGCGCGTTTCCGGACGGAACAGCGTGGCCAGCGAGCCGATCTGGAAGCTGTCGTAGAGCGCGTCCGAAACCGGCATCCATTCGCGGTAGGCTTTCTCCGCCGCTGCCCGGCGAACCGACCATTCCCCTTCCTTTTCGGGCTGGTGGTTCTCGGCACCGCCCTTCCAGGTGTCGTTGGCGAACTCGTGATCGTCCCACTGCGCGATCATCGGGAAGCGCTGGTGGACGCGGCGCAGGTCCGGATCGAGGCGATAGCTGGCGAACCGCAGGCGATAGTCGGCCAGCGACACCGTCTCGTTCTTCGGCTCGATCGGACGGCCCGCCATCGGGTTCTCGGGATAGTGGCCGTATTCGTACTCGTA
Source organism: Novosphingobium sp. ZW T3_23 (assembly GCF_044987305.1). Taxonomy (NCBI): domain Bacteria; kingdom Pseudomonadati; phylum Pseudomonadota; class Alphaproteobacteria; order Sphingomonadales; family Sphingomonadaceae; genus Novosphingobium; species Novosphingobium sp. ZW T3_23. The sequence goes on along the minus strand of NZ_JBJDRF010000004.1, from coordinate 107,638 downwards.
GTAATAGTCCCCGACATGGATGATCAGGTCCAGGTCGTCGCGCGCGGCGGCGTGGGCATAGGCGTTGAACCAGCCGAACGGCATGTTCGAGCACGAGAACAGGCCGATGCCGAAGCGATCGACATCGCCCACCGGCAGAGTGCGGGTGCGGCCGACTTCGCTCTTCGAGCCGTCCGGCGCGATGAAACGATAGTAGTACCACTTACCGGGCGCGAGGCCGGAAACCACCAGCTTGGCGCAACTGTCATGGGCGGGCGACGCGATAACCTCGCCGCCCCCCGCCACCTTGCGGAAGCTCTCGTCGGCAGAGACTTCGCAGCGCAGCCTGGTGTCGCCGCTGCCGACGTAGCGGGTCCACAGCAGCACCGAGTTCGCCGTCGGCTCGCCGCTTGCCACGCCATGGGTGAAGCCCCGCGCGGTAAGGATCTGGGCGACGCCCGGCGTCGAAAGGGCGGCAAGCCCGAAGGCGCCTGCCTGAAGCAGCAGGCGACGGTCGAGTTGGAGTGTCATGGGTATTCCTTCAGGCCAGTCGTTCAATAGCGCGCGGTGATCTCGATGCCGTAGGTGCGCGGCTCGGCGGGGATGAAGGTGGGATAGCCGAACGATCCGCCGGTATTGCCCGCGTCGAGCAGATACTTCTTGTTCGTGAGGTTTCGGGCATAGCCGGCGACCTGGAACTTGCCGCCCATCAGCGACACGCCGCCCCGCAGATTGACCTGAGTGACCGCGTCCTGGCTGATCGCCTCGCTGTTGGGCACTTCGAAGTAGATCTTGCTGCGGTAGGTCACGCTGGGCGTCAGGAACAGGCTGGTGTTCTCGCTGAGCGGGGCATTGAGGTTGAACCCGGCGGCCCACTGCCATTTGGGCTGGAGGCGGAACTGGTTGCCGGCGAAGACGCCGTTGGACGCCTTGTCGTCGATCCCGCCATCGATGTAGCCGACATTGCCGAAGGCGCTCAGCCAGTCGGTGAAGCGCGCCTCAAGCTCCGCCTCGACACCGAGGTTGGACGCCGTACCGGCGCTGCGGGTAACCGCCCGGCCGTTCTCGATCACCGAGACCTGGAAGTTGTCGTACTTGTTGTAGTAGACGCCCAGCGAGCCGGAGAACATGCCGACAGTGCCCTTGATGCCCGCTTCGTAGTTCCACACCGTTTCCGAAGCGATCTCGTCCGCATAGGCCACGGTGTTGACCGCGTTGGGAAGCTGCACGACCGGCGAACGACGGCCCTTGGAGATCGTGGCGTAGAGATTGAGGTTCGGCGTCAGGCGATAGAGCGCGTTGATACGCGGCAGAACCGCCGCATAGGAACGGCGCGCGTAGACGGTCTGCCCAGCCGTATCCGGGAAGGGCAGCAGGATGGCGCCGTAGATGGGAGCGATCGGCTGATTGGATGCGTAGCCCGAGCGCCGCTTTTCGATCAGCACGCGCGCGCCGGCGGTCAGGTCCAGCGCCGGAGCCGGAGTCCAGGTGACGTCGCCGAACATCGACCAGGTCTGGTTGCGGCCGTAGTTCTTCGTCCAGCTATTATAGGGTACCGAGGTCAGCAGGCCGCCGCTGACCAGACCGGCGGTCGCTGCGGCGGGAACGCTGTTGTCCGGAGCGACGCAGCCAAGGCCGGGAATGACATTGGCATAGCATTGCAAGAAGGTGCCGAGTTCGGTCGAGAACGGCACGTACTGCGAGGAGTCCTCGTGGAAGTAGTTCCAGCCGAACGAGGCGCGCCACTGCGGGTCGCTGTAGGTGAAGCGGCCCTCGTGGCTGGCTTGCCAACCCTTGGCATGTTCCGCGAATTCGAGGAACCAGGCGGCGGAACCGTCGGCATCGAACACTTCCAGCGCGTCGAAATTGCGATAGCCGTTGACGGTGGTGAAGTTCCAGCCGTCCGTGAAATCCCAGCTCAGCGTCAGGTTCGCATCGTAGACGTCGCGGTTCAGGCCCAGCTTGTCCGAGCCGAGAAGCTGGCCGGAAAGCGGCGAGCCGCCCAGATAGGCCTTGTCATAGACGCCTTCGACGGACGTGGAACCGAGGTTCTTCGAAAGGAACGGCGTGCCCGAATTGCGCTGGCGGTCATAGGTGAAGACGAGGTCCGCCGTGAAGTCAGTGGTCGGCGTGTAGCGCAGCGAGCCGCGCAGGCCCAGTTGGTCCTGCGCGTAGAGATCGTCCTGCCCCGGCGCCAGGTTCTCGATGTAGCCGTCCCGCTTCTTCCACTGACCCGCGATGCGCGCGGCGATCACGTCGTTGCCGGCGTTCACGAAGCCCTCGACGCGGTAGGCATCGAGATTGCCGTAGGATGCGGTCAAGGCTGCCGAAGTGCCGGGCTGGGGCTTCGCCGAAACGAAGCTGATCGCGCCGATCGTGGCCGCCGTGCCGAACAGGGTTGCCTGCGGGCCCTTTACCACTTCCACGCGGTCGAGATCGTAGATGCCTTGATAGGCGCCGCGCGAGCGCGAGATGTCGATGCCGTTGTAGTACAGCGTAACGCGCGGCCCCTGCTGGGCGGAGCCGCTGTCCGAGGTGATGCCGCGAATGACGAAGCCGGGATTGTTGGCGCTCTGCACCTGGACGTTGAGGCCGGGAACGTAGTTCGACAGCTCGCCGATATCGGTGACGCCCAGTTCGCGCATCCGCTCGCCGGTCTGCACCGAGAGCGTCATCGGCACATCGACGGCGCGCTGCTCGATCTTCTGGGAGGTGACAATGATGGCATTGGAGTCGGTGCTTTCCGCCGTCTCCGCCTCGGCCGCGTGAGCCATTGCCGGAAGCCCTGCAAGAGCGGTTCCTGCGAGAAGAGTTGCTACGCAAGTGCCGAATTTCATTACCGTTTCCCCTACGCGAATACGCTTACGGGTCGGCGGGGTACGCCCGGCAGATGAAGGTTGGATGGCGTTCCTGTGACGGATTTATGCCTCTTTGCGTGTCAGCCGCCATGCCGCCGCAGTGCCGTAAACAAGGCAGAGCATGCCGAGACCAGCGAGTTGCGGCAGGACCGCGCCGAGGCTTGCTCCCATCTCGTTCAGGCGCAGAAAGGCCTGCGCACCGTAAGTCGCCGGCGAAAGATGGGCGAGGCCCGCCACCCAAACGGGCATGGAAGAGAGCGGCCAGGCCGCTCCGGCAAGGAAGAACAGGATGATCGACGTGGGGATCAGCACCTGCAAGGCCCGGTCGGCACTGTCGAACAAGCTGCCGAGCAGCAGACCGAGACCTGACACGGCGGCGGCGAATAGCGGCACCGCAAACAGCAGGCCGCCCGGATTTCCCGCTCGGGGGACGTCCTGATACCAGAATATCCAGCCGAAATAGAATGCCGCCGTCAGGCACCCGATCGAGGCAAGCGCAGACCAGATGCCGAAGAAGGCCGGTAGTGTCAGCGCCTCCCTTGAGGCGCGGCGGCTCGCGGCCAGCATCGCGGTGCCGAACAGCAGCGTCTGCTGGAGGATGATCGCGGAGACCGCCGGAAACACATAGTCGGCATAGCCTTCGCGCGTGTTGAACAAAGGGCGTTCGACCACCGCGATCGGCGCCTGCAAGTGCAATTCCTGTGCCAGCGGGCCAAGGCGCTCCACGGCGGCGGCGATGACGGCCTGCTGGACCGCCCCGCCGATATCCCGCGCGCGGATGAGGTATGTGCCGTTGACCCAGATGCCGATGCCACCGCTTCCTGCGCGGCCCGGCGCGCCGGTGAGCACGGTCCGCGTGAGCCCCTTTGGCAGAAGAAGCACGCCGTCCGCCTGGCGATTCCTCACAAGGTTCTCGGCCTCCAGCGGAGACGTGGCTTCCGCCACGACGTGCACCTCGCGCATGTCGGAGAGCTTGCGGACCAGCGCGCGTGTCAGAACGCTGCGCTCCTCGTCCACGACCACCAGCGGAAGCGCATAAGCCGTCTGATGGGCATAAGGCGCGGGATAGTAGAAACCGTATAGCACGACCGCCAACACGACGATCGAGGCCAGCGCCAAATTGGAAAGCACCGAGCGGAAGACCGATGCAAAGCCTTGCGCGAAAGTCATGCCGTCGCCTCGCGTCGATGAAGCAGGAGCAGCGCCAGCCACAATGGAACCGCCAGGTAGAGCAAAAGCGCCGCGATCTGAGGCAAGGCGACAGCCACCGGCGCGCCGAGGAACTGGTCCATTTGCAGGCGCAGGTAATGGGTGAAAGGCAGGGCCTCACTCCAGCCGCGCGCAAAGCCCGACCCTCCCGCCAGCGGCAATGTGCCACCGGAGTAGGCCAGTGCCGAACCGGCATAGAGCGCGGTTGCCGAAAAGGCGAAGCTGGGCTTGCGCACCGCGACAACCAGAAGCGTCGAAATCGTGGCGGTCCCGGCGAACAGCAGGGCCTGCGCCACCACCGTCAGCAGGAGACTGCCGTTCATGGTCCAGCCGCGGACGCCCGTCAGCCAGATCAACCAGACGAGCCCCCAGATCGAGATCGCGCCCACATAAGGCAGCAGCTTCCCGGCAATCGCCGCCAGTCCGCCGCCCGTCTCTGCCCTCCAATGCCCGAGCGATCGCCCCTGCAACTCCCGCCCCATCGCCATCACGGCCACGCAGCCAATCAGCAGATGCAGCACGGCCGGCTGGATCAGGGCCTGGAGATACCACTCGAAGCTCGTCTGCGGGTTGAACAGGACCGTGGCCTGCACCACCGGAGGGTGGATGCGAATGGCCGGAAGCCCCCTCGCCCGCGCGGCATCGAGCCCGCGTTCGGCCAGCACGGCGACCACGGCGGAACGAATGCCGGAAGCCGCACTGCTGCCAATCGTGAGAAAGGAGGCATTGTAGAAGATCTGGATGGTGGGTGTCGTGCTACGCGCCAGTCCTTCGCCGACGCCCTTGGGTACAAGCAGGATCGCCCACACCCGCCCTGCCCGCGCCAGCCGCTCGGCCTCGACCATGTCCTGCGGCCTTTCCACGATCGATACAGCGGGACTGGCTTCCACCGCCCGCAGGATCTCGCGGCTGAGCGTGCCGTTGTCCTGGTCCACCACTGCAATCGGCAGGGCGCGGGGGACCGCCGCGATCAGCATGGCCGCAACGATCAGGATCGCAATCGCCGGGAACAGCGTGAGCATCGCCAGATCCCAGCGACACTGCCGCAGATGCACCATCTCGCGGCGAAGAGCAGCGCGGAAACCATGGCGAGGCAGTGTCATCGCCCTAGGCCGTAAACTCATAAATGGCACCATCGAGGTTTGAGGCAAAATGGCTCAGCGCAAGAAAGCAGGGCGCTGGAATATGTCGATATTTCAAGTCCTGTCGACGCAGCGATGGGCCATTTTGCGTCAAATCCGAAGGACGTCCAAATGGCTTCCATCTCGGACCAAAGCGACCTTGGACGGGCAACCAGCCCGCCCGGCGGTCGCTTCGGCCCGAGCTGTTCGCCATTTGGACGCCTCGATGGTGCCATTTATGAGTTTACGGCCTGAAGTCATTGCGGCCAGTCGAACAGCACGCTCATGCCCGGCCTCAACCCTTTCACCGGCTCGGCCGGATGCAGTCTGACCTCGAAGCTGCGAACATCGAAGCCCGAGGACTGCCGCGTCGCGCGCCAGGTGGCGAAATCGCCCTGAGGGCTGATGTAAGTTACGCGGAACCGCGCCTTTCGCCCCTCCAGCGCGGGAATGCGCCCGGTCAGTTCCGTGCCCTTCTGCAACGCATTGAACTGATCCTCGCGCAGGTTCAGCGAGACCCAGGGATGCGCGGTATCGACGATCTGGAACACCGGTACCGCCGGTCCGACGATCTCGCCCGGTTCCGCCAGCCGCCGCGTCACTTCGCCGCCGATCGGCGATACCAGAGTCTTCTCCGCGCCCAGGGCATCGGCGATGGAAACGCCGGCCTGCGCCACTTTCACTTGCGCCTGGGCCGCCGCCTTCTCCTCTGCCCGCGCCCCGGACAGGGCCTTCTGGTACTGGAGCCTTGCCGCTTCCGCCTGACGCGCGCTCGCTTCTCGCGCCGCGCGGGCCTCATCGCGGCGCTGGGCGGCTATCACGCCCTCGGCATAGAGGTTGTCCGCCCGGCGCGCCGTTACAGCCGCAAGGTCCGCGCCTGCCTGGGCGGCCTGCCAGATCGAGCGCAGCGACTCCACGTCTTCCGGCCGCGCGCCGTTGTCGGCAAGATCGCGCATGGCTTCGGCGCCCGCCAGCACCCCTTGCGCCTGCTGGCGGCCCGCGTCGATCTCCGGGCTGGAGAGCACGGCCAGCACCGTTCCCGCCGTCACCGTGGCGCCTTCTTCCGCAAGAAGGCGATCGACGCGTGCGAGCGCCTTGGTCGCCACGTTCACCTCGTCAGCATCGACCATGCCCTGAAGTTGCAGAGGCGCCGGCCGCGCCGCGATCCAGAGCCCCACGAGCAGGACCACGGCAAGCAGCGCCAGTCCTGCAACAAGCAGCCGGGAGGTGCCCCTGCTCCTGCCTTCACCAGCGTCGGCATCTTCCCGTCCGGCTTGAGCGAAGCCTTCGTTCCCTTCACTCATGGTGCGGTGATCCTGTCGGCCCTCAGAAGATAATCGCGAAAGTTGTCCCCGCGGTTGCTGGCGACCAGCAAGGCCGAAAGCGCCACGACATATTCGTAAGCCGATGCGATCCGCTGGGTCTGTGCGAGCGAGAGCGCATTGCGAGCGTCGATCAGCTGGCTGGCGGTGTCTTCGCCTTCGCGGAACCCGATTTCATGGACCCGCAGGTTCTCCTCGGCCGCCTTGATGTTGCTGTCGAGCAGGAGAAACGACCGGCGGGCGGTTTCCGTGAGGTTGTAGGCGCGGCTCGTCTCGATCTCGATCGTCTTGCGGGCATCGCGCGCGGCATTGTCCGCCGCGCTCTGCCGGGAGCGAGCCGCAGCGAGGGTGTCGCGCCTGTCGATATTGGAGAGCAGCGTGAACCGAACGCCCATGCCGACGATCCAGTCCGGATCGACCGGGATCGCATCGCTTCGGTTGAAATTGTAGGATCCGAAAGCGAAGGCCTGAGGCCTCATACGCGACTTGGCCAAGTCCACGCCGGAGTCGGCCAGATGACGCGCGGCCTCCGCCACTCTCATCTGCGGCTGTCCCGGCGAAGCGGCCGTGGCGAGAAAATCGTCGAGCGGTTCCAGCGCCTGTCCATTGACGAACAACGGCGTGGTGGGCGCCACGCCTCCGGCTGCATCGAGCAGGCGGGCGAGCGAGTCGGAAGCGCTGCGTTCTTCCATGGTCGCCCGTTCTACGGCACGCTGGGCGGCGTCGCGCGCCACTTGCACTTCCAGCACACGCGATCGGGGAATGACGCCTTCGCGGAACAGGGCCTGGGCATTGCCGAGATGCCTGTCGAAGGCATCGCGCGTACCGGTCGCGGATGTCAGCAGTGCCTGCGCCAGCTGCTGGCCGAAATAGCTCTGGACCAGGCGCACTTGCGAGAGATCCTGGGCCCCGGCCTGTTTCGCCCGCGCCAGTTCCGCACCGGCTTCCGCGCCGCGCTGGATGGCCGGGATGGCACCTCCCGAATAGAGCGGCATCACCGCCGTGACATTGGGACGGATCACCGTTTGCCGCGCGCGGAAATCAAGTTCGTCCGGAAGCTGCGAGAGCAGTCCCGGAAGCGCTTCGGCTACGCGTCCGCTCACCTGCTGGACGATGGCCGAAAACTCGGGGGGGAATTCTCCGGGCAGCCCTTCCAGGAACTGTCCCGCCGCGTTGCTGAAGCTGTCTTTCTGTCCCGTCAGATCGACCGAAAGCGATTTCTGGTAGGCGATGACCGAAACCGAACTCGACACCACCGGCCGATTGAGCGCCTTGAGCGCGTGAGCGGTGTATTCCGCCGCGCTGAGTTCATCCGCCGCCGCACCCAAAGCTGAAGAGACACGATCGAGACGCTGACGCGCCGCTTCGAAAGACAGGGCAGCGGGCTCCGCGCTTTCCTGAACAGAGCTTCCTGGGCCAACTTGTCCGAAAGCAACCGTGGGAATAACGGCCAGCATCGCGAAGATACCGGCCCGGCCCATTACACATCGATTCCGAAAACCGCTGCAAGAAATCATGGTTCACCCGAAGTGGAACATGCGAGAGTTTGCATATTTCATCTTGAGCGGAAAGCATTTTCGCTCAGGAATATGGTCGGCACCGCCTCACGCCCTCATATCATGCTACGATGTGGCATCATGGCACGAGACAACGGAGCAAGGCAGCTATGTATTGGCGACCAATGCGCGAGGAAGATATCGGCTCGGTGGCCGAAGTGGCCGAAGTCGTGCACCTCGATTATCCCGAGAATCCTGGGGTCTTCGCAGCCTGCTTCCGGCATTACCCCAAGGGTTGCCATGTACTGGAAGGCGGCGACGGGAAGATCGCCGGGTACCTTGTCTCGCACCCCGGTCGGCAGGACCGACCACCCATCATCGACGTGCCGTTGACGGGGCTTGCGGAACCGTTCGATTGCTATTTCCTGCACGACCTTGCCTTAAGCAGCGCCACACGCGGACGGGGCTTTGCAGCGGAAGCGGTGCGGATCGTGCTGGATGAGGCGAAACGGCTGAGGCTCGGCCGCGTCGTTCTGATCGCAGTGGGAGACGCTCACGAATTCTGGAGCAAACAAGGCTTTCAGTCGCTGGGCGATGGGCTGCTCGATCCTGCCAAGGGCTACGGCCCCGAAGCGAGAATGCTCGTGCGAGCAGTATGAAGGCCCCTGCCGGGATTCTACCTAGTGTCCCGGCTGGCGATGGTGACGGAATAGGGCGCTCCCGATGGCGAAACCGCGTGCTCGCCCGTCGCGGCCTTGCTCGAATCGCGCTTAATTATCGCTATCGTTGGAGATATGTAGAAATACTCAATTCACGACGTAAGGCGATGGAGAGACTAAAATTTCCATTCCGCAATAAATTTTCAGCGCGTTAACCGATTTTCATGACGTGTTCCCAAGATGGACAGTCCCATCATGGCTGTTCCAATTCGATGAAAATTCTGTAATTGCACGGTCAATCTCTCCGATATTGCTCGTTTTCGGAGGGATTATTGGTCGAAAATTCCGCTCCCTACAGGCGCGGGTCGCAAACCCAGGTTCGGGGGAAGCCGAACTCAGGCGCGAAGCATTCCCGCCTGCCGGAGAACCGTACTGTGAACAGGGAGACGAACATGATTCAATTGATCTGCGAACTCGGCTCAAAGCTGGAAGAACTGGAAGAAATCGGCGCCCTCGTCGCCGCTGCCCACCTTCAGGCCGCCATCGACTCCTTGCGGGACGTTCGCGAACCAGACCAGAATCGATCCAAACCGGAGTAGCCTGCGCAAGACGTGTCGATCAGACTGTGGTTATCCTTAGGTCAGTTCGCGAATAATTCCACCGTTTCAGCCGATCTTCATGAAGCCGAAAGATCACTGGACGGCGGATGCGCGAACTTGGGGGTAATCGCTGCGAACAACGCTTTGTCCAGACGAATTCGATGGACGAACTTTATTCGTGGCAAGGCGCTGGTGACATGAACTTATGGAGAAGACCGATCAGTTGATGCGAAATCGCGCGAAGGCCATTCGCCTGATTGGCATCGCCAATGAACTTCTTGCCATGGCGCGTGAACTCGAAATTGGAACAAGCGCTTCCGCTGACCTCCTGGATATCGGCATTCCGATGGAAAGCCGGGAAACCCCTAAAACGGCGACAAGCCAGGACCATCCCGTCTGGGTGGAACTGGCACGCCAGACTTATGAGGACCGCCGCCGCCGCACGAAGATCTTCCAGTCGGAAGATCTTTTCGGCGAGCCTGCCTGGGATATCCTGTTGGACCTGTTCATCGCCGCCAAGGAGCGGCGCCGGGTGTCCGTGACAAGCGCATGCATCGGTTCGGCAGTTCCTTCCACTACCGCGCTGCGCTGGATTACCATCCTTGAGAAAAACGGCCTGCTCGTCCGGGAGGCCGATCCTGGCGATGCCCGGCGCGTCTACGTCAAACTGAGCGCGAAGGGCTATGCCGCGATGCTCGAATACTTCGCCTCCGCATCCCGATCCGTGGTGCTGCTCGACGATCCCCGCCCCGGGATCCTGGCAGCGCGATAAGGACGCCTGAAACCGACCCGTTCCGCCCCACAGGGGGGTAATCAGGCATATGGGATGTGGTGGCGACCGGGTGGCCGGTTCTCCCTGACGGGAACCGGCCACCCGGTTTCACCCAAAAGAAAACCCGACCTCCACGCGGAAGTCGGGTCTTCGATATTAGCGAAGGCTAAGCCGCGCGAACGATGCCGCGCGGCTTCGTCCATTTCTTAGAGCATTTTCTAATCAGGTGGAATCACCTGATGACTCGGAAAATGCGGCAAACCAAAAACTTAGCGCGAAAGGCGCCCGAACGCCGAAGCGCCGGCGTAACGCGCTGCCTTGCCCAGTTCTTCCTCGATGCGGATGAGCTGGTTGTACTTGGCAAGCCGGTCCGAACGCGCGAGCGAACCGGTCTTGATCTGTCCGCAGTTCGTGGCGACGGCAAGGTCCGCGATCGTCGCGTCCTCGGTCTCGCCCGAACGGTGCGACATGACGGCGGTGTAGCCACTCCGCTGGGCGATCGAAACGGCTTCCAGCGTCTCGGTAAGCGTACCGATCTGGTTGACCTTCACCAGCAGCGAGTTGGCCAGGCCCTTGTCGATGCCCATGGACAGCCGCTTGGGATTGGTGACGAACAGATCGTCGCCTACCAGCTGGACCTTGTGGCCGATCTTGTCCGTGAGCGCCTTCCAGCCCTCGAAGTCGTCTTCGCCCATGCCGTCCTCGATAGAGATGATCGGATAGGCTTCGGTCAGGTCGGCAAGGTAGTCTGCGAAGGCCACCGGAGACAGGCTCAGGCCTTCGCCGCTGATCTCGTACTTGCCGTTCTTGAAGAATTCGGTCGAAGCGCAGTCCAGTGCGAGCTGGATTTCCGAACCGGCCTTGAAGCCCGCCTTTTCGATCGAGGCCATGATGAAGTCCAGGGCGTCGCGCGTGCTGGCGAGGTTGGGCGCGAAACCGCCCTCGTCACCTACTGCGGTGGCCAGGCCCTTTTCGTGCAAGCCCTTCTTCAGGGTGTGGAAGATTTCCGCCCCCCAGCGCACGGCTTCGGCGATCGAATCGGCGCCGACCGGCATGATCATGAATTCCTGGAAATCGATCGGGTTATCGGCATGTTCGCCGCCGTTGATGATGTTCATCATCGGTACCGGCAGGACATGAGCCGAAACGCCGCCAACATAGGAATAGAGCGGCAGGCCGCGCGCATTGGCCGCAGCTTTCGCTGCCGCCAGGCTGACGCCAAGGATGGCATTCGCGCCCAGGCGGCTCTTGTTTTCCGTGCCGTCGAGTTCGATCATGCAGAGATCGAGATCACGCTGGTCTTCGGCGTCCATGCCGACCAGCGCTTCGGCGATCTCGTCATTGACCGCGTCCACGGCCTTCAACACGCCCTTGCCCATATAGCGGGCCTTGTCCCCGTCTCGCAGCTCCACAGCCTCATGCGCGCCGGTGGAGGCACCCGAGGGAACTGCAGCGCGACCGAAGCTGCCGTCTTCAAGAAGAACGTCGACTTCGACAGTAGGATTGCCGCGGCTGTCGAGAATTTCGCGGCCGTGGATATCGATAATCGCGGTCATAACGGGTTTTTCCTCCAGCAAGGCGCCCCCTGAGACGCTTGGGCGCACTCTCGACGGGCGTCTTAGCAGGGGAACTACGCCTGACAAGTTGCGTTGCCATTTCGACGACAAGTTGTGTTACGCTTGATGCATATCGCCTACCAAGCGAACGATACGCAACGGGATGCAAGGAAGGGAATTCGCAATGCCTGAGACCACCAGCACTGGAAACGGCACCGAAAACGCCAAGAGCCACTTCACCAAGGCCGTCGAGGAAGCGAAGGCCGGCGTCCACGCAATGGCCGACGGCTGCCACGAAAAGTTGAATCAGACCAAGGGTGAATGGTCGAGCGAAGCAAAAGTGCGCTCGGATGACGCCATGGCCAAGGCCAGCGCTTTTGCCGACGATGCCAAAGTGAAGGCGGCGGACCTTGCCAACCAGGGCAAGACGAAAGCCAGCCAGGCGATCGTCGGTATTTCGAAGCTGATCGACGACAATGCCGCCCTGATCGACGAGAAGGCCGGCGCCAAGTACGGAGACTACGCCCGCACCGCCTCGAAGTCGCTGGCGGACACCGCGACCAAGCTCGACGAGAAGTCGCTCGACGAACTTGGTGAGGAAGCCAAGGAATTCGTGCGTCGCAGCCCCGTGGCGGCGGTAGGCATGGCGGTGGCCGCAGGCTATCTCTTCGCCCGCCTGTTCAAGAGCGGCAAGTAAGCCGATCGTTCGCACGACGATGCTGGACACCCAAGCCAACCTCGCCCCTCCGACCACGGAGGGCGAGGATCTTTCCCTGATCGAGGACGTACGCCTGCTTGCGGGAGAAGCGCGTACATACGCCCAGGCTGAGCTGGCCTATCAGAAGGCACGCGCCGCTTATGCCGGGGCCGAAACCCGGAATATCGCCATTCTGGGCGTCGGTGCGGCGGTCCTCGTGTTCTTCGCGGTCATGGCTCTCGTTCTGGGTGCGGTGATCGCGGTCGGGACCATCATCGGTCCATGGCTCTCGATGATCGCGGTGCCCGTTGCCATCCTTGTCGCTGCGGCGATCATGGGGCTGTCTGCGCGGGGAAAAGTCCGGCGCATGATGTCTCTTCTTCGTGAAAAGGAACCGGCCGAATGAGCGCCCTCGTTCGCCAGCTGGAAGCGGACCGATCGGTCCGCGACGCCGCCAAGGCAGCCTTCGACATGCGTTACGGCGCGTTGAAAGCCGATTTCGAGATACGCGGCCTGACGGGGCGTATTTTCGACGAAGCCGTAGAGGGTGCCGCAGACATGCTGGACGAGGCGGTAGCCGTGGTTGAGGAGCATCCCGTCGCGATCGGCGGAACCTTCGCTGCGCTGGTGCTTTGGCTTTTGCGTAACCCGATCCTGGCCGCCGCCGAACGCCTGTTCGGCAAGGCCGACACCTGAAGGAGACCGATGGTGAGCAAGACTGAACCGACCAACCCCAACCTGCCCGCAACTTCCGCCAGCGACAGCAATCCTGGCAAGGTCGTCGCGCTGAAGACGCCGGTGGCCGAGCAACGCCCTTCCGAAAAGGTCGTGGCTTTCGTGAAGGCGCATCCGGTGCTCGTAGTGGCAGGCGGCCTGGCGGCCGGTGTGGTGGTCAGCGCCCTGCTGCCCCGCCGCATGACTCGCGGTGTGCTCTCACGCGGGGCACACCTTGCCGAAGCAGCCGGCGCCGCAACCGCTCTGCTTGGCAAGGAGGCTGCCGAGAAGGCGCATGAGCTTGGCACGAGCGCTCGCAAGAATGCGTCGAAGGTCGCCGACCGCGCCGAGAAGAGCGGCGAACTGGCTGCCGAGAGACTTGAAAAATACGGCATGGCAGCGCTGGCCGCTGCAAGTGCCCTGGGTCGTGCATCGGCACAGCGCGCTGGCGAAGCGGGCGAAGTGGCTGCCCGTCAGGCGCGGAAAATCGGTCATTCCGCCAGCGAAACCGCCAGTTCCGGCTCCCACCGGATTTCGGAAATCTTCAGCGGGCTGGCACAACGCCTTCCCCACTGACACGCCGCTAAGGCTAATGAGAACCGGAAGCAATTGAAGGAGCGGATCGCCGACGCGATCCGCTCTTGCCCTGTCAACGTCCTAAACGTATGGGGTCCGCATCTCTCTCCCCACTCACGAAAGCGGTCCCATGCAGAAGCTTCACCTTGTGATGGGCGGCCGGGTCAAAGATCCCCGCAGCCTTGAATTCGCCGACCTCGATGCCCTCGATCTCGTAGGGGTCTACCCGGATTATGCCTCGGCCGAAGACGCATGGCGTTCGTCCGCGCAGCGCACGGTCGACGATGCCGAAATGAAGTACGTGATCGTGCACCTGCACCGCTTGCTTCAGCCGGACCAGCCGGAAGCCTGATCGGCTTCTGCCGAAAGGCATTAGAAACGAAAAAGGCCGGCAGAAATGCCGGCCTTTTCTGTTTCATCCGAGTGGAAATTCAACTCAGATGAATTCAATCTTCTGGACGAGGTAGAACTTGTCGCCCGCCGGAACGGTGACTTCGATCTCTTCCTCTACCTTACGGCCGATCAGTGCCTTGCCGAGCGGCGAATTGTAGCTGATGCGGCCGACCCGGGCATCCGCTTCGTAAGGCCCGACGATCTGGTACTTCACCGGCTTATCGTCATCATCGAGCAGCGTAACCGTTGCACCGAAGATGATCTTGTCGCTCGAAAGCGTGGCAGGATCGACGATCTGGGCCCGCGTGATCTTGTCTTCCAGATCCGCAATCGTCGCTTCGACCTGGCCCTGACGCTCCTTGGCGGCATGATACTCGGCATTTTCCGAGAGATCGCCGTGAGCGCGCGCTTCTTCGATCGCATCGACGATCCGGGGGCGCTCTTCGCGCAGCGCCCTGATCTCTGCGGTAAGCTTCTCATACCCTTCCGCGAGCATGGGGAGCTTTTCGATACTGGCCATCAAACACTTCCTTCCTGCTGCCTCCCCGCACGCGAAACCAGTCGGAGGAGACTAGTTTCCTGTCCCGTCCCTCAGGTCTTTCCCGGGGACTGGTCCGATCCGCAACGATGTGGGGAGGCTAGATCGATTTCAGCTATAATAATCCTGCAACGAACGCACTTCAAGCTGGCTCCCGCGTTGTGCAGAAATTGCCTGTGCAGCAGCGACACTTGCGGCTGCCGTCGTGAAGTAGGGCACCTTGCCCGTCAGCGCCGAAGCACGGATCGACTGCGAGTCCTTGAGGCTCTGCCAACCTTCGGTGGTGTTGAAGATCAGCGCGATGTCGCCATCGACGATCTTGTCGACGATGTGCGGACGGCCTTCCGCCACCTTGTTCACCAGTTCGACCGGAAGCCCCGCCTCGGTCAGGTACTTGTGGGTACCGGAAGTGGCGACGATGCGGAAACCTTCCTTCACCAGGATCTGCACCGCAGGCAAGATTACCGCCTTGTCGCTGTCCTTCACCGAGACGAAGACCAGGCCGCTGTCGGGCAGGCGCATGCTGGCGCCGAGCTGGGCCTTGAGGAAGGCGCGCGGGAAGTCGGCATCGATGCCCATGACTTCGCCGGTGGACTTCATTTCGGGGCTCAGCACCGGATCGACGCCGGGGAAGCGCGCGAACGGGAAGACCGCTTCCTTGACCGCCATGTACGGCAGGTCGCGCTTGAACGGCGGGAAATCGGCCAGCTTTTCGCCCGCCATCACGCGGCTGGCGATCTTGGCGACCGGCTGACCGAGTGCCTTGGCAACGAAGGGCACCGTGCGCGAGGCGCGCGGGTTCACTTCGATAAGGTAGACCTCGCCATCCTTCACCGCGAACTGGATGTTCATCAGGCCACGCACGCTGAGGCCGAAGGCCAGTGCTTCGGCCTGGCGCTCCATCTCGGCGATGATCTCAGCGGGGAGGCTGTAAGGCGGCAGCGAGCACGCGCTGTCGCCCGAGTGGATGCCCGCTTCCTCGATGTGCTGCATGACGCCGGCCACGACGACCTGTTCACCATCGCAAAGCGCGTCGACGTCACATTCGATGGCATCGCGCAGGTACTGGTCGATCAGCACCGGGCTGTCGCCCGAAACCTGCACGGCAGTGGTGATGTAGTCGTCGAGCTGCTGCTCGCTGTCGACGATCTCCATGGCGCGGCCGCCGAGCACGTAGCTGGGGCGCATCAGCACAGGGTAGCCGATGCGGTTGGCGACGTTCACCGCCTCGTCGCGGCTACGGGCGATGCCGTTGGCCGGCTGCTTCAGGCCCAGCTTGTCGACCAGCGCCGAGAAACGCTCGCGGTCTTCGGCAAGGTCGATCGCGTCGGGCGAAGTGCCGAGGATCGGGATACCCTCGTCTTCCAGCGCTTGCGCCAGCTTGAGCGGGGTCTGGCCGCCGAACTGCACCAGCACGCCGACCAGTTCGCCGTTCTGCTGTTCGACGCGCAGGATTTCCAGCACGTCTTCCGCAGTCAGCGGCTCGAAGTAGAGGCGGTCGGAGGTGTCGTAGTCGGTCGATACGGTTTCCGGGTTGCAGTTGACCATGATCGTCTCGTAGCCGACTTCGGCAAGCGCGAAGCAGGCGTGGACGCAGCAGTAGTCGAACTCGATGCCCTGACCGATACGGTTGGGACCGCCGCCGAGGATCACGATCTTCCTGCGATCGGACGGGTTCGCCTCATTCTCAGGCTCCCCGAAGATCGGCGCTTCGTAGGTCGAGTACATATAGGGCGTGACCGCCTCGAACTCGGCCGCGCAGGAGTCGATGCGCTTGAATACCGGGTGGACGCCCAGCTTCTCGCGCAGCTTGCGCACTTCGTCCTCGCTGGTGGCGCCGGCCATGGCGCGCAGCGCGTCATGCACGAGGCCCGAGCTCTTGGCCTGGGTTTCGCCCATGCCGCCCGCGACGCCCACCGAACGCACGGCAAGCGTGGCCAGGCGCTTGTCCGAGAAGCCCATCGCCTTGACGCGGCGCAGGCCCTGCGCATCGATCGGCAGGCCATGCTTCATGATCTGCGCTTCTTCGGCGACGATCTCTTCGATGTGGCGCAGGAACCACTTGTCGTAGTGGGCGATGGCGTGGATCTCGTCGACCGAGAAGCCCTCGCGGAAGGCCTGGGCGGCCACCAGCAGACGGTCCGGCGTCGCCTTGGAGAGCGCAGCGGTGATCACGTCACGCCCGGCGCCTTCCAGTTCGACCACGCGGTTGAACCCGTCGAGGCCGGTTTCCAGGCCGCGAAGGGCCTTCTGCATCGATTCCTTGATGTTGCGGCCGATCGCCATGACTTCGCCCACCGACTTCATCGCGGTGGTGAGGTCGTTCTTGGCCCCCTTGAACTTCTCGAAGGCGAAGCGCGGGATCTTGGTGACGACGTAGTCGATGGTCGGTTCGAACGCGGCCGGCGTGGCGCCGGTGATCTCGTTCATGATCTCGTCGAGCGTGAAGCCCACGGCCAGCTTCGCCGCGACGCGCGCGATCGGGAAGCCGGTGGCCTTCGACGCCAGCGCCGACGAGCGCGAGACGCGCGGGTTCATCTCGATGACGATCAGGCGGCCGTCCTTCGGATTGACCGCGAATTGCACGTTGGAACCGCCGGTCTCGACGCCGATCTCACGCAGCACCTCGATCGAGGCGTTGCGCATGATCTGGTATTCCTTGTCGGTCAGCGTCAGCGCCGGGGCGACGGTGATCGAGTCGCCGGTGTGGACGCCCATCGGATCGACGTTCTCGATCGAGCAGATGATGATGCAATTGTCGTGCTTGTCACGCACGACCTCCATCTCATACTCCTTCCAGCCGAGCAGCGATTCCTCGATCAGCACTTCGGTGGTGGGAGAGGCGTCAAGGCCCGAGCGGACGATGGCCTCGAACTCGGCCTTGTTGTAGGCGATGCCGCCACCGGTGCCGCCCATCGTGAAGCTGGGACGGATGATCGAAGGCAGGCCGGTGGTTTCCAGCACCTTGAACGCCTCGTCCAGAGTGTGCGCCACGCCCGAGCGCGCCGAGTTGAGGCCGATCTTGTCCATCGCGTCGCGGAAACGCTGGCGATCCTCGGCCTTGTCGATGGCGTCGGCGTCGGCACCGATCATCTGCACGCCGAACTTCTCCAGCGTGCCGTCGTTGAACAGCGCCAGCGCGCAGTTCAGCGCGGTCTGGCCGCCCATCGTCGGGAGCACCGCATCCGGGCGCTCCTTCTCGATGATCTTGGCGACCACTTCCGGGGTGATCGGCTCGACATAAGTGGCGTCGGCCATGTCCGGATCGGTCATGATCGTCGCCGGGTTGGAGTTCACCAGGATGACCCGGTAGCCCTCTTCCTTGAGCGCCTTGATCGCCTGGGTCCCCGAATAGTCGAATTCGCAGGCCTGGCCGATGATGATCGGGCCGGCGCCGATGACGAGGATCGAGGAGATGTCTGTGCGCTTGGGCATGGGCTGTCCTGGGGTGTCCTGTGTGTCTTGTAGGTCGGACTGGCGGCCTAGGCCACCAGTTCGCCAAACGCCTTGTCCCAGTAATCCGGGCCTTCGGCTTTGGCTTTGAGAATGATCGGGTTGCTGTCCTGCTCCTCGCGGATCACCGCGCGGTACCGGTCAGCCTGGAACTGGTGCATCGAACCGCCATATTCGCCCTCCGTCGTCGACCAGGCGCCCGTTTCGAGCATCCGGTCGATGAAGGTCTTGCCGGCTTCCTTGGCGTGCTTGCGCACCTTGGGGCCGAACTTGCGAACGGCCACCGAGACCTTATCCTCGAAGATGAGCTGCAATTCACCGTAAGGGTAGAACCGCGGCGCAACCGTGAGTTCGGCAGCCTGTCCGGCAATATAGTAAGCGATCATGTGGTCGATAAGGTCGGTCATCATATGGCACCTTGCGTTGCACGGGTTCCCGGCGCGGAGGCCGGAATTCCGATTGCATAGGCAAAGTGCGATACCGGGTCGAAATCTCGCTGGTCCGCACCGGCAATGATCGCCGATGCGGGGTGCGGCATTGCCGCCCCGGCCAGAAATCGACCCGCAAGGCCCATCAGGCCAGCATCCCCACGAACTTTTCGAAGAGGTAGAAGCTGTCCTGCGGGCCGGGGCTGGCTTCAGGGTGATACTGCACGCCGAAGGCCTTCTTGCCCTTGATCGAGATGCCGCAGTTCGAACCGTCGAACAAGGAGACGTGGGTCTCCTCCACGTTCTCCGGAAGGGTCTGGTTGTCGACCGCGAAGCCGTGGTTCATCGAGGTGATCTCGACGACGGCGTCGTCCAGGCGCTTCACCGGGTGGTTGGCGCCGCGATGGCCCTGATGCATCTTCGAGGTCTTGGCGCCGGCCGCAAGGCCAAGCATCTGGTGACCGAGGCAGATGCCGAAGATCGGCACGTCACGCTCCAGCAGCGAACGGATCACGGGAACGGCATATTCGCCGGTCGCCGCCGGATCGCCCGGACCGTTCGAGAGGAACACGCCCGCCGGCTCCAGCGCGAGGATCGCGTCGAGCGAGGTCTCGGCAGGCACCACGGTGACGCGGGCGCCGGCTCTCACCAGGTTGCGGAAGATGTTGTCCTTTGCGCCGTAATCGATGGCGACGACATGCGGAGGCGCTTCGCCTGCACCGTTACCGAAGCCCAGGCCGAGTTCCCAGGTCGAGCCTTCCCAGCCCTCCTGGATTTCGCGGCTGACGATCTTGGCAAGGTCCATGCCCTCAAGGCCGGGCCATTCCTGCGCGCGCTGGATCAGCGCGGGAATGTCGAACTCTCCTTCCGGGTTATGGGCGATCACCGCGTTGGGCGCGCCCTGAAGCCGGATGCGGCGCGTAAGCGCGCGGGTATCGACGCCGGAAAGGCCGACTTTGCCCTTGGCGGCAAGCCAGTCCCCGAACTCACCGGCCGAGCGGAAGTTCGAAGGCAGCGTCACGTCCTCGCGGACGACGCAGCCGACGGCGCCATCGACCCTGGATTCGAGATCCTCGTCGTTGACACCGACGTTGCCGATGTGGGGGAAAGTGAAAGTGACGATCTGGCCCGCGTAGGAAGGATCGGTCATCACTTCCTGATATCCGGTCATCGCGGTGTTGAAGCAGACTTCGCCGACTGCTTCGCCGACGGCTCCAAAGCCGCGGCCCCAGACCACGTGTCCATCGCTCAGGACGAGAACGCCTGTCGCCCCTTCAGGTTTGGGCGCAAGCGTATATGCGGCGTCGGCCATGGTGGGTCGCTCCGTTTACGGCGTTTCTGACTATGTGTGCTAAGGGCGTCCCGCTAGAGAGGGTTGTGCACCGCGTCAAGGCGCGAGAGGTGCAATTTGGCGCGCGGCTTGCTAGTTTTACGCCACGACACTTCCCAAAACCCATCAGAACAGCAGGAAACCAATGCTTCGTGATTCGATCAAGGCCGCCCAGATCACTGCGATGAAAGCGGGCGACAAGCCGCGCCTCGCCGCGGTTCGCCTCATCCTTGCCAAGATCAAGGACCGCGACATCGAGCTGCGCACCGCCGATTCCCTGCCGGACGACGATGCCATGGTGATCGACGTCCTCCAGAAGATGGTGAAGCAGCGCCGCGAATCGATCCAGCTGTTCGAGGAAGGCGGCCGTCCCGAGAAGGCCGCTGACGAGAAGGCCGAGCTGGAGGTGATCGAAACCTTCCTGCCCGCGCAGCTCTCCGAAGACGAAACCAAGGCCCTGATCGAAGCCATCAAGGCCGAAGTCGGCGCGGAGAGCATGAAGGACATGGGCAAAGTCGTCGCCGCGCTGAAGGCGCGTCACGGCACCCAGCTCGACATGGGCAAGGCTTCGGGCTGGGTGAAGGCGGCGCTGGCCTGACCTGACACGCAATCGGGCGGCAGGACCGTGCTTACTCCCCAATGGCTCGACCAGCTTCGCACGCGGGTAACGCTTTCGGCGCTGATCGGTCGCTCGACCCGCCTCACCAAGGCGGGGCGCGAGTTCAAGGCCTGCTGCCCGTTTCATAACGAGAAGTCTCCCAGCTTCACCGTCAACGACGAGAAGGGCTTCTATCACTGCTTCGGCTGCGGCGCACATGGAGATGCGATCCGCTGGATGACCGACCACCAGGGCCTGTCGTTCATGGACGCGGTCAAGGAACTGGCGGCAGAGGCGGGGATGGACGTTCCTGCCCCCGATCCGCGCGCGGCCAAGGCGGCGGAGAAGCGCGATACGCTGCATGACGTGATGGCCGCCGCGCAAGGCTGGTTCGTGCAGAACCTGTCCGCACCTGGCGGCGAATCGGCGCGCGCCTATCTGGCGACGCGCGGGTTCGACGCCCATACCCTCCAGCGCTTCGGCTTCGGCTATGCGCCGGAGGGGCGTCAGGCGATGAAGGACGCGCTCGGCAAATTCCCGGAGGCCATGCTGATCGAGGCAGGTCTGCGGATCGAGGTGGAGAACCGCGACCCTTACGACCGTTTTCGCGGCCGCCTCATGCTGCCGATCGAAGATGCGCGCGGACGTGTGATCGCTTTCGGCGGACGTATTCTCACCAAGGAGAAAACAGATGCGCCCAAGTATCTGAATTCTCCCGATACCCCCCTCTTCGACAAGGGCCGTACGCTCTACAACCTGCACCGCGCCGCGCCCGCAGCGCGCCAGTCCGGCAGGATGGTGGTGGTCGAAGGCTATATGGACGTGGTCGCCATGGCAGCGGCGGGAATCGGCGAATGCGTCGCCCCGCTCGGCACGGCGCTGACCGAGCAGCAGATCGAGATGCTCTGGCGTCACGTCGAGATGCCCATCCTGTGCTTTGACGGCGATGCCGCCGGCCAGCGCGCCGCTATGCGTGCCATAACCCGCGCCCTGCCCCTGCTCCGCCCTGCGCACTCGCTGCGAATCGTGCGGCTGCCGGAAGGCCTCGACCCCGACGACCTCATCAAGCAGCGCGGCGCACGCGCCATGGAAGAGGTGCTGGACGCCGCGAAAAGCCTGATCGAGGTGCTCTGGGAAGTGGAGCGCGATGCCCAGCCGCTGCATACTCCGGAGGACAAGGCTGGCCTCAAGGCGCGGCTCATGGCGCATGTCGATGCGATCCAGAATTCCGATATCGCCAGCCTCTACCGCCGCGAATTGCAGGATCGCTATTCGGAGTTCGCCTTCCCGAAGCGCGAGAGCCGCTGGCAGCAAGGCGGTGGCGGAGGCAATGGATTTCGCCACAATCAGCAAAGAGGGGAGCAACAGCGCGGGAACGGTCGCTGGCAGCCCCAGCCTGAATCGACGCCCGAATCACTGGAACGCCTGCGCCGCGCAGCAGCGGGCGGAGCACGCGATGCGCTTTCGGCGGCGGTGCTGGCCGGGCTAATCCACTGGCCTGCCCAGATCCGGCGTCACGCCGAGGCGCTCGCCCGCACGCCCGGGCTCGATCCGCGCTTCGGATTGCTACTCCATTGCTGCCAGGGCAATGAAGCGGTTGAAACAGGCCGTCTTGCCACCATATTGGTCGAGAATGGCCTGGAGATCCCCGGCACCGCAGAATACTCAGGATTGCGCTTCGGGTTCCTGAACACCGAAACAGGCGCGGACCAGGCGGCAGAGGATTTGGCGCAGGCAGTCGATCTCTTGGTGGAGCGTCCGATCCTGGATGCGGCATTGGCGCAGGCGACGGCTCGGTTCGAGAGCGAGCTATCGGAAGAAGCATTTGCCGATCAACAGCGTCTGCTCAAGAGAAAGCTGGAATTTGATAGTCGTCTCAGGCAAATGGCGACAAGACAGGCGGCTTCTTCCTGATGGTATAATCCGGTCGAATGCACGGGGACAACGGCGCAGAATGAGCAAGAACGACAACACCGGTGGCGACAACGACGGCACCGATGCACCGCTGATCGACCTCAACGAAGGTGCGATCAAAAAGTTGATCTCCCGTGCCAAGCGTAGGGGCGTCATTACCTATGACGAACTGAACGAAGCTCTACCGCAGGATCAGATGTCTTCCGAGCAGATAGAAGACATCATGGCCGCCATTTCCGAAATGGGCATCAACATCGTCGAGAGCGACGAGGATGCCGACGGCCAGCAGGAAGACGACGACCGCGACAACGAAGAGGTCGATTCGGACGATGTCTCGCCGCGCATGGTGGTGGACGCCAAGAAGAAGGAAACCGTCGAGCGCACCGATGACCCCGTGCGCATGTACCTTCGTGAGATGGGCGCGGTCGAACTGCTGAGCCGCGAAGGCGAAATCGCCATCGCCAAGCGGATCGAAGCCGGCCGCGACATGATGATCCTGGGCCTCTGCGAGAGCCCGATCACCTTCCACGCCATCATCCAGTGGTCCGAAGCTCTCAACAACGGCGAGATGCAGCTGCGCGAGATCCTCGATCTCGACGCCATGCTCTCGAAGGAGCCCGCTCCCGAAAGCCTCAGCGAAGACGGCGAGAGCGACGACGACGGCGAGATCAGCGAGAAGACTGCCGGCCCCTCGTTCAAGGACGAGGACGACACCGATGAGGACAACTCGGAAGAGGTCGACGAGGACGGCAACCCGATCCCCAAGCGCGAAGCCGAGGAAGAGGAAGAGGAGGACAACACCCTCAGCCTCGCCCAGATGGAAGCGGCGCTCAAGCCCGAAGCGCTTGAAAAGTTCATGCTCATCACCGAGCTGTTCCAGGCCTTCGAGCGTCTCCAGTCGGAACGCCTCGACGCGCTGGCGCTCGGCATCGACTTCCCCGCCGCCAAGGAAGACCAGTACCAGCAGCTTCGCGAAGACCTCACTGCGCAGGTGGAATCGGTGAAGTTCCACGCGACGAAGATCGAATATCTCGTCGACAACCTCTACGCCTTCAACCGCCGCCTCACCACGCTGGGCGGCCAGATGCTGCGTCTGGCTGAGCGTCACAAGGTCAAGCGCGCCGACTTCCTCGAGACCTACGTGGGTCGCGAATTGGACGACACCTGGCTCACGGATATGTCCAAGAAGGACAAGAAGTGGGCGGCCTTCGCTGAGGCGGAAGCCGATCCGGTCGAGCGCATCCGTTCGGAAGTCTCGGACATCGCCGCCGCCACCGGCATGGCGCTTCCCGAGTTCCGCCGCATCGTCAACATGGTCCAGAAGGGTGAGCGCGAAGCGCGCATCGCCAAGAAGGAAATGGTCGAGGCGAACCTGCGCCTGGTGATCTCGATCGCCAAGAAGTACACGAACCGCGGCCTGCAGTTCCTGGACCTCATCCAGGAAGGCAACATCGGCCTGATGAAGGCGGTCGACAAGTTCGAGTACCGCCGCGGCTACAAGTTCTCGACCTACGCCACCTGGTGGATCCGTCAGGCGATCACCCGCTCGATCGCGGATCAGGCCCGCACGATCCGTATCCCGGTGCACATGATCGAGACGATCAACAAGCTGGTCCGCACCAGCCGCCAGTTCCTCCACGAGCAGGGCCGCGAGCCCACGCCCGAGGAAATGGCCGAGCGCCTGTCGATGCCGCTCGAAAAGGTGCGCAAGGTGATGAAGATCGCCAAGGAGCCGATCTCCCTCGAAACGCCGATCGGCGACGAGGAAGATTCGCACCTGGGTGACTTCATCGAGGACAAGAACGCGATCATCCCGGTCGACGCCGCGATCCAGGCGAACCTCAAGGAAACGGTCACCCGAGTCCTTGCCTCGCTCACCCCGCGTGAGGAACGCGTGCTGCGCATGCGTTTCGGCATCGGGATGAACACTGATCACACGCTTGAGGAAGTGGGCCAGCAGTTCTCGGTCACCCGTGAACGTATCCGCCAGATCGAGGCCAAGGCGCTGCGCAAGCTCAAGCACCCGAGCCGCAGCCGCAAGATGCGCTCGTTCCTCGATCAGTGAGCCGCTGATCCGTTATGAAAAAGCCCCGCTTCGGCGGGGCTTTTTTGTGCTCTATCGTCCGCAGGGCCTTTGATCGACCACGTCGTATCCCTTCGCCCGCGCCATGCAGGCATTGCTGAACGTCTGCCGCTTCCCTCGCTTCATCGCGCAGACCGGCGCATATTCCTTGGTACACATGGCCGGCTTCTCAGGCCGGGGCCGATGCGGGCGATCCGGTCCCGGCATCGTTTCCATGCATCCCGCCAGGACAAGAAAGCCTGCGATACCGAACGACGACACCCAGATACGCTTCATAGATACTTTCCCTGACAGGGTTATCCCGAATTGCGCACGGTGCGCCCAGCCCGCGCCACTGGCAAGTCCCGCCCCGGACTATCCCTTGACGCCCAGCGAACGCACCTGTTCGTAAGTGGGAATGCTGGCCGCCGGTGCATCCCAACGCACCCAGAGAGCCACACCCAGTGCCAGGATCAGCAGCACGCCCGCCGTCGCGCGCACGGTTCCCGGCGCCAGAGGCTGCCGCAGCGGTACCAGAACCGGCACCGCCATCAGCAGCGGGAGGACGCAGACCATGGGCAAGGCCGGTCCCACGGCCTGCATTAGCGCAAAGCCGAGTAGCAATGCATATCCGGTCACCAGCGCCGCGACGATAGCCGCAGCCAGGCGCGCCGCGTTTTCCGGCAATAGAATGCGCATCAGCGCGACACCGCCCCCGAGCAGCAGCGGCACCGTGAGCACATAAGCCGCCGTCGGAGCGAACGCCTGAAATAAGGCAGCGGCAATCCACACCGGCACCACCATGCCCACCTCGCCCGAGATCGAAGTGGGCCGTCTCCCCGCCACCATCACCGCCATCGCGACCGACGCACAGAAAGCAACGAACTGAAGCCGGGGGATCGCCGCCAGCCGGTCGTAGTAGTTCACGGGGCCAGCCGCCCCGGAGATCATGTTCAGCCCCCAGAGCAGCCCGCCTGCCAGCACCGCAAGCGCCAGAATCCCCGCCACGCCCCGGGCCATGTCCGGCAGGTCCAGCCGCCTGGTCGCCAGCGCCCCATAGCCGACGAACGCCACCGCCAGCATCGCCCAGCCCCAACCCGGTGCATAATGAACGACGAACAGCCCGAAGACGTCGAAAAACACGATGTCGGGCGCGCGACGCGGCAGGTCCGGGGCCTTCACCAGAGCCCGCGCCAGACCCAGCGTCTGCTCGCCCATCTGCTGGAGCGAGCCGCGATCGAGATTGGCCGCCGTCGCCATCGGTGAGTGATAGAGCCCCGGCCGACCGATGAAGGCGAAGTTCCATGCCGAATAACCCTGCGGCAGTGCCACGGTGAGATCGGTATCGTTGGGCAACACGCTGTAGATGAAGGTTGCCAGTGAAGTTCCCGCAGGATGCGGCGCCGTGCGCGCCCACAACCGCGCCACATCTCCGTTCGATGCGGAAGTCTGGAACAGGTTTGCCTTGCCACCGCCTCCGCGCGCTTCAAGATTGACGATAGCCCCGATCCGCCGCGCTTCCTGCGCCTCTGCGAAGAACATCCGGGCTCCGTTGAGCCCGGCTTCCTCGCCATCGGTGAAGATGACCAGCACGTCGCGCCGGCGATCCCGGTCCAGCGAAAGGGCGCGCAAGGTTTCAAGGATGGAAGCCACACCCGCCCCATCGTCGGCCGCCGCCGGGGAGCCCCAGACGCTGTCGTAGTGCGCCATGAGCGCGACGGCCGGCAGGTTCGGCTCCGTACCCCGCAGCAGCCCCAACACGTTGGTGAGCGGGATCTGCTCGGCCTTTGTTCCTCCGTGCCGGTTCAGCGCCGCGCGGGCGTCGTCCGGGAACTGTCGTTCCTGCGTACGCACCGTAAGCCCCAGCGCGCCCAGCCGCTGCATCAGATAGCCGCGCAAGGCGGCGTGTTCGGCCGATCCGCTGGGATGCGGCGCGCGTGAGATGCGCTCCACATCCGTCATCGCCCGGGCCGCCGAGAACTCCCCTTCAGGCGCACTGGCGGGCGCAGAACGCGGCGGGGTGGTGCCCAGCACCGCTAGCGCGATGGCCGACAACAGCGAAACAACCAGCCATTTCATAGAGTTCACGGCCCCTTCGGCGATTCCGGAAGCATCCGCCGCCCGGCCGGACGAGTCAATCGTGCCGAAGAGCCAAAACCTTCCCTCCAGGCGAAGGTTGAAAATGCAGAGCAATGGCTGCTCCGGACGCGCGGCTCCGCGAAGATTGCTTCATAAAAGCCATGAATTCCGAACGGTTCCAGCAATTGCATGCCTGGATCGCCAACAATGGTGGCAATACGACGAAGTCGCGACTAAGGGGAGGCGCAACGAATCCCCGCATCAGGACAGGCTTCCCATGCGCATTGCGATTGCTTCAGACCACGCCGCCGTCGATCTCAAGACGGCCTTGCGTGAATACCTTATTGAGCAAGGCCACGAAGTTGCCGATCTCGGCCCGGAAACCGCCGATCGCGTCGACTATCCGGACTATGGCTACAAGCTGGCCTCGGTCGTGGCCGATGGTACCGCGCAGTTCGGCGTCGCACTCTGCGGCTCGGGAATCGGCATCTCGATCGCGGTGAATCGCGATCCCGCCTGCCGCTGCGCGCTGGTGTCCGAGCCGCTGTCGGCGGCCCTCGCCCGCGAACACAACGACGCCAATGTCATCGCCATGGGCGCGCGCCTTACTGGCGAGGACATGGCCAAAGCCTGCCTCGATGCCTTCTTCTCGGCCGAATTCGGTGGCGGACGCCACGCCGGCCGCGTCGAAAAGCTTTCCAACCCCGTCTTCTGACACGGAGAAGCCCGAACATGACTGTTGAAACCGCCATCCGTTCCGCCGGCTTCTTCTCTGACGGCGTCGCCGCCAGCGATCCCGCCGTCGCCAAGGCCATCGGCCACGAACTCGGCCGCGAGCGCAAGCAGATCGAACTGATCGCTTCGGAGAACATCGTCTCCAAGGCCGTGCTCGAAGCCCAGGGCTCGGTGCTGACCAACAAGTACGCTGAAGGTTACCCCGGCAAGCGCTACTATCAGGGCTGCGAGCCTTCGGACGAAGTCGAGACGCTGGCCATCGAACGCGCCAAGCAGCTGTTCGATTGCGGCTTCGCCAATGTTCAGCCCCACTCGGGCGCGCAGGCCAACGGCGCCGTGCTGCTGGCGACCGTGAAGCCCGGTGACACCATCCTGGGCATGAGCCTCGACGCCGGCGGCCACCTCACCCACGGTGCGCGTGCCGCGCTTTCGGGCAAGTGGTTCAACGCCGTGCAGTATGGCGTTACCAAGGACACCCACCTCATCGACTACGATGAGGTCCAGGCGCTGGCCACGGAGCATCAGCCCAAGCTCATCATCGCCGGCGGGTCGGCCTATCCGCGCGTGATCGATTTCAAGCGCATGCGCGAAATCGCCGACAGCGTGGGCGCCATCTTCCAGGTCGACATGGCGCACTTCGCTGGCCTCGTCGCGGCAGGGCTCCACCCCTCGCCCTTCCCGCACGCGCACATCGCCACCACCACCACGCACAAGACGCTGCGCGGTCCCCGTGGCGGCATGATCCTCACGAATGACGAGGCGCTGGCCAAGAAAATCAACTCGGCGGTGTTCCCCGGCCTTCAGGGCGGTCCGCTGATGCACGTCGTCGCCGCCAAGGCCGTCGCCTTCGGTGAAGCCCTGCGCCCCGAGTTCAAGGACTACGCCGCGCGCGTGATCGAGAACGCCAAGGTTCTGGCCGACACGCTCAAGGCGCGCGGCGCCGCGATCGTCTCGGGCGGCACCGACACCCACCTCGCGCTGATCGACCTTTCCCCGCTGGGCGTGACCGGCAAGGACGCGGACGAGGCGCTGGAGCGTGCGGGCATCACCTGCAACAAGAACGGCATCCCCTTCGATCCGCTGCCGCCGATGAAGACCAGCGGCATCCGCGTGGGTTCGCCCGCCGGCACCACCCGCGGCTTCGGCCCGGAAGAGTTCCGCGAAATCGGCAACATGGTTGCCGACGTGCTCGACGGCCTTGCCAAGTGCGGCGAAGCGGGCGACGCTCAGGTGGAGCAGAACGTGCGCGCGCGCGTTGAGGCTCTGTGCGATCGATTCCCGATCTACGAGGACTGATTTCAGGAGCCTTGCTGCCATGACCGACCCGAACCGCCCCAACGACAACGGTGATTTCATTTCCGACGCCCGTCACGAACTGGCCGGAATGCTTCAGGATGGCCTCGACCATCCCTCGACCAAGCCCGTTCTCGTCTGGGGCGCGGCCGGGGCGGTCGCGGCTGCGGTACTGCCGTTCGTGTCCATCCCGCTGGGTCTTGCGGTCGGTGCGGGGTACCAGTTCTACAAGCGCGTGCGCCCCTGAAACCGCGTTGGAGCATTTTCTAATCAGGTGGAATCACCTGATGACTCGGAAAATGCGGCACAACAGAAACTTAGAGCGGTTGATCCGGTACAACCGGATCAACCGCTCTAGATTTTGAAAGTAACTAGCTGAATGCGCTGTCCTTTCTGCGCCCACGACGATTCCCAGGTCAAGGACAGCCGCCCGACCGAGGACAACACCGCGATCCGCCGCCGCCGCCAATGTTCCAGCTGCGGCGCGCGGTTCACAACGTTCGAGCGGGTCCAGCTTCGCGAAATCACCGTCGTCAAAAGCGACGATGCCCGTGAACCATTCGACCGCGCCAAGATCGAGCAATCGGTTACGCTCGCCTGCCGCAAACGCGGTATCGAGCGGGAGAAGATCGACCAGCTCGTCTCGGGCGTGCAGCGCCAGGTCGAGACTCTGGGCGAAACCGAAGTCCCCTCTCGCGAAATCGGCGAAATGGTGATGGAAGGACTGCGTCAGCTCGATTCAGTTGCCTATATCCGCTTCGCCTCCGTTTACCGCGCCTTCAACGAAGCCCGCGATTTTGAAGCTTTTGCAGGCACCGTCCGCGATGTGGCCGGCCAGGGCGTTACCAAGGATGCCGATAATGGCTGATACGAAAAAGCCGGTCATCGTGCTGGTCCGCCCGCAACTCGGCGAGAACATCGGCAAGGCGGCACGCGCCATGCTCAACTTCGGCCTGGCCGAAATGCGCCTCGTCGCCCCGCGCGATGGCTGGCCCAATCCTTCGGCCGGTCCCGCCGCCGCGGGCGCCGACGTGGTGCTTGAACACGCGGAAGTCTTCGAAACACTGGCCGAGGCCGTGGCGGACTGCGCCAACGTCTACGCCACGACCGTGCGCAAGCGCGGCGTCACCAAGCCGGTCGTCACACCCGAGCAGGCCGCGCGTGAAGTTCATGAAGCGGCAAAATCCACGGGAGCTCGCTCGGCCTATGTGTTCGGCCCTGAGCGTTCGGGCCTGGAGACCGAAGACGTCGCCCTCGCCCGCGCGATCCTGACGGTACCGATCAATCCCGAGTTCGCTTCCCTCAATCTGGCGCAGGCCGTGATCCTCTGCGCCTACGAGTGGTCCAAGGGTGCCGCCGAAAGCGGCGAACTCGCACAGCCCACGCAGGAGGACTTGCTTCCCCCTGCCCCTCAAGACGAATTGGAAGGCCTCATCGGCCACTTCGAGCAATTGCTCGAACCCAAGAACTATTTCTGGCCCGAAACGCGTGCGGCAGCCAACCGGCTAACCTTGCGCAACTTGCTGACGAAGCCGGGCTGGAATCACCTCGAAGTGCGCACCCTTCGCGGTGTGCTCTCTGCCCTCGGAAACGAGCGTCGCCCGCGTAGCTGAGCCGTTCTTCGGCTTATACGCTTGACTTTCACCCCCGAGCCCGTATGGGGCACCCCTTCACATGGCGCCTGCCTTCTTGACAGGTCCGTCCATTCGGCCCCGCACCCCGGTGAAGCGGCGGCCGCATTCCGCGAAATAGGCGGAATGGTGCGCCCCGGGAAAACATGGACCGCTTCCACAGTGGAGGCGGCAGCAGAAAAGGAGACGACTTATGTCGAAGCGTAAAAGCGCCAAGTACAAACTCGACCGCCGCATGGGCGAGAACATCTGGGGTCGCCCCAAGAGCTCGGTCAACCGCCGCAGCTACGGCCCCGGCCAGCACGGCCAGCGCCGCAAGGGCAAGCTGTCGGACTACGGTCTGCAGCTGCGCGCCAAGCAGAAGCTCAAGGGCTACTACGGCGACGTGACCGAGAAGCAGTTCAAGGCTACCTACCAGGAAGCCTCGCGCATGAAGGGCGACACCGGCCAGAACCTGATCGGCCTGCTCGAGCAGCGCCTGGACATGGTCGTGTACCGCTCGAAGTTCGCGCCCACCATCTTCGCGGCTCGCCAGATCGTTTCGCACGGCCACATCCGCGTGAACGGCGTGAAGTGCAACATCGCTTCGCGTCGCGTGAAGGTCGGTGACATCATCAGCCTCGGCAACAAGGCCAAGGAAATGGCCCTGATCGTCGAAGCTCAGGCTCTTCCCGAGCGTGAAGTTCCCGACTACGTCGCTCAGGACGGCGCCGACAAGGTGACCTTCGTTCGCGTCCCGACGCTCGACGAAGTGCCCTATCCGGTGAAGATGGAACCGAACCTGGTCGTCGAGTTCTACTCGCGCTAAGGATCGGGTCTTCGGACCAGAAAAACGGAAAGGGCGGCTCCTCGCGGAGCCGCCCTTTTTGTTATGCGCCAAAACGACAGAAAACGCGGCGAATCGAGCGACTTGTCAGGGAACGGACATGGAACTTGTGCATTAGGCTTGCACCATGTCCCGATATCGTTTCATCACTCCCAATCGCACTGGCAAATGGTACCCCGACCTCGAAACCGCGAAGCAGTTCGCGGCGGAGATCGGTGCCGGATTCCTTGATTCCAGAACAGGCCGCTTCGTGACTTACGTCGGCACCAAGCTTGAGATCGGCGCTCTGCACGAGGATCTCGAGGAAGGTCTGGAACCAGCCTGACATCGCTGGATACAATTGCACCCGAAAGGCATGTCCTGCCTCTCGGGTGCCTGACCGTCTTTGACGGATTACTGCGGCAGACAGGCCCTATCCACCCCGAGGCTGGAAATAATCCCTGCGAAAATCGGCAGCGAACTGCGCGAAAGTGCCTGCCGCGATAGCGTCGCGCATTCCCTGCATGAGTTGCTGGTAGAACGAAATATTGTGCTCGGTCATCAGCATCGAGCCGAGTATTTCCCCCGAGCGCACGAGGTGATGCAGATAGGCCCGGCTATAGGTGCCGCAAGTGGGGCATTTGCAGCGCTCGTCCAGCGGATTGTTGTCCTCCGCGTGGCGGGCGTTGCGCAAGTTCAACGGGCCGTTCCAGGTGAATGCCTGACCGTTGCGGCCCGAGCGACTGGGCAAAACGCAGTCGAACATATCCACCCCGCGCTCAACCGCCCCCACCAGGTCGTCGGGCTTGCCCACGCCCATGAGGTAGCGCGGCCGATCCGCAGGAAGCTGTCCGGGCGCGAATTCCAGGGTCGAGAACATCGCCTCCTGCCCCTCGCCCACGGCAAGGCCACCGATGGCGTAGCCGTCGAAGCCGATGTCGACCAGCGCATCGGCCGAAGCCTTGCGCAGGCCTTCATCGAGCGCGCCTTGCTGGATGCCGAACAGCGCTGAATTCGCCGCGTGTTCGCCGCCGCTGTCGAAACCGTCGCGGCTGCGCTTGGCCCAGCGCATCGACATTTCCATCGAACGGGCGATCACGTCGCGGGGCTGGTCGATCTTCGGGCATTCGTCGAAGCACATGACGATGTCGGAGCCGAGCAACCGCTGGATTTCCATCGAGCGCTCCGGCGTCAGCAGGTGGCGCGAACCGTCGAGGTGGCTGGCGAAAGTCACGCCGTTCTCGGTGATCTTGCGCAAGTCCGACAGGCTCATGACCTGATAGCCGCCGCTGTCCGTCAGGATCGGGCGGTCCCAGTTCATGAACTTGTGCAACCCGCCCAGCCGCGCGACACGCTCGGCACCGGGGCGTAGCATGAGGTGATAGGTATTGCCCAGGATGATGTCGGCGCCGGTGGCGCGCACGTCCTGCGGCTTCATCGCCTTCACGGTGGCGGCGGTGCCGACAGGCATGAAAGCGGGCGTGCGGATTTCGCCGCGGCGCATCTTGATGACGCCGGTGCGGGCCTTGCCGTCGGTGGCGTGGATGGAGAATTCGAAACGGGGGTTCATGCCCCGCCCGTTACAGCCTTCAGAAGCCGTAGACCAGCGAGAAGCGCGAGATCGTGTCCGTCTTCAGCGAGCCATCCGGCGGCGAGGTTTCGTGTTCTATGGAGTAGGACAGCCGCGTCTTGAGGCCTCTGGCCATGCCCACTTCAAAGCCCGTGGCCGATGTGAAGGTACTGTTCCCCGTCTCGATGTAGGACGACGCGTCCTGGGTCAACTTCATCGTCGGCATGATCTGCCAGTCGAAATCGATCGAGGTGAGCGCCGACCATGTGGTTTCCTGGGGCACGGACACGTAGCGCGTGCGACGAAGCGCCGGGCCGACTTCCATCGACAGCGAAACTGTGTCGCGCTTCAGGATGCGATAGCCCAGTCCGCCGGAGAGCGAATAGCGATCGAGATAGCCCTGTATCCGGTCTTTCTCGTACTGCACGCGCCCGTAAGTGAAGAGCCCGTCGTTCAGCGTATACCTCGGCTGATAGCTCGCCCCATACTGCTCGCGCGAGACGTTGCCGCGATCCTTCTGATAATCGGCATTGAGCTGCACCGTGTGCTGCCAGTTCAACCCCTTGCGGTCCAGCTTCACCGCGCCGGTGTAGCCGAAGTTGCTGGTGTTGCCCGTCGCCCGGAAGGCGCCCAGCTCCACTTTGCCGGTCCAAAGTTCAAGCAAGGCGGCGCGGCGAATGCGCTCTCTTTCGGCGTTGGCCCTGTCCGCGATCTCTCGCGCGTTCGCATCCAGAAACGCCTGGTGCATCGAGCGGATCTCTTCCTTGTCGTAAGGCTGCGTGGAAAGCGCGGCCTTGACGACGGCGGAAACGACGGCGGAATCTTTCGTCTTGGAAGCCGCCTCGATCATCGACTTCACATCGTCGGGCAAATGGGGCGCCTCCACCGCGATATAGGGCGGAGGCGCGACGTAATCGGGCAGGTCGAGCCGCAGCGGCAGTTCCTCCACGGGATCCACCGGCAGCACTTCGATTTCCCGGAAGGCGTCGAAATCATAGGGCTGGAACTGTGACGAAAAGGGCGCCTGAGCCTGGGCCGGAACGGTAGTCAGAAGAACAGGCACACCGATAGAAACAGCCAAACGCATTGTCATGTCACGATATTACCGACTCAGGCGCGCAGGCGCCAGCCCGTGCGGAAGATCCAGGCGATGACCGCCACGCAGAGCACGAGGAAGCCCAGCGTCATGCCCAGCGACAGGCCGATCGAGAAATCGGAACTGCCGTAGAAGCACCAGCGAAGACCGTTCACCAGATAGACCACCGGGTTCGCCATGGCGACCGAACGCCAGGGCTCGGGCAGAAGGTCTATCGAATAGAACGTACCGCCGAGGAATGTGAGCGGCACCATGAACAGCACCGGAACGACTCCCAGCTTTTCGAAACTGTCCGCCCAAATGCCCAGGATGAAGCCGAAGAGCGAGAAGCTGGCCGAGACCAGCAGGATGAACCCCAGCGCGTAGAACGGATGGGCAATCGTGTAATCGACGAAAAACGTCGCGGTAAGGAGAATTATAGCGGCGAGAATCAGGGACTTGGTGGCCGCCGCTCCCACGAATCCCGCCAGCGTCTCGGCCACGCCCACCGGCGCCGACAGCAGTTCGTAGATCGCGCCGGTGAAGCGCGGCATGTAGATGCCGAAACTTCCGTTCGAGGTACTTTCGCTGAGCAGGGTCAGCAACAGCAGGCCCGGCACGATGAAGGCGCCATAGTTCACCCCGGCCATGCCCGAATCCATCTTGCTCCCGATCGCGGCGCCGAACACGATGAAATAGAGCGTCGTCGTCAGGACCGGTGCGAGGATCGATTGCATGGCGGTACGCAAGGCGCGCATGACCTCGCGCTTGTAGATCGTCCAGGCACTGCGCGCGTTGAAGGCGATCATGCCGCCGCTCCTTCCAGAAGGTCGACGAAGATGTCTTCGAGGCTAGATTCACGAATGTCGATGGCAGTGTAGTCGATGCCCTGCGCAACAAGATCCTTGGTGAGTTGCGCAACCTTGGCCTTGCCGCCGCCAGAACCATCTCCGCCGCGATAGAGGAGTTCCTGTCCGTCATCGGCGAGCGTGAGGTGGTAGTCGGCCAGCGCTTCCGGCACCGCCGCAAGCGGCGTGGCAAGGGTGATATGCGCCTCGGTGCGCCCCAGCCGCTTCATCAGCGAGCGTGTTTCCTCGACCATGCGGATGCGGCCGCCCTGGATGATCCCGACGCGGTCGGCCATCTCTTCGGCTTCCTCGATGTAGTGCGTGGTCAGGATGATCGTCGTTCCACCATCGCGAAGCTTGGCGATCTGCGCCCACATGTCACGGCGAAGCTCTACATCGACACCGGCGGTCGGCTCGTCGAGGAACAGCAGGTCGGGCTCGTGGGCCAGAGCCTTGGCGATCAGCACGCGGCGCTTCATGCCGCCCGAGAGCGCGCGGATCTGCGCCTTGCGCTTGTCCCAGAGGCTCAGCGCGCGCAGGATCTCCTCGATCCGTGCAGGATCGGGCGCCAGCCCGAACAGGCCGCGCGAATAGTTCACGGTGTGGAGGACCGTCTCGAACATGTCGGTCGCCAGTTCCTGCGGGACGAGGCCTATGCGCGCGCGCAGGGAACGCCATTTGCGGCTCATGTCCTCACCGAAGGTCCGGATGGTTCCGCTCGTGGGCCGCACCTGCCCGCAGACGGCGCCGATCAGCGTGGTCTTGCCGGCCCCGTTCGGCCCGAGCAGCGCGAAGATCTCGCCCTTGTTGATGGTAAGGTCCACGCCCTGGAGCGCGGTGAAGCCGCCGGCGTAAGTCTTGGTCAGACCACTGATTTCAAGAATGGGTTCCATGCTCCGCGTGATGCGCGAAACCGGTGACAGTTCCAAGTCCCCTCAGGGTAAAAGAAGGCTGGAATCTCCGTAGGAATAGAAGCGGTAGCCCTCAGCGACGGCATGGGCATAGACTTCCTGCATCCGCTCCAGTCCCATCAGCGCCGAAACCAGCATGAACAGCGTGGATTTGGGCAGGTGGAAGTTGGTCATCAACCCGTCGATCGCCTTGAAGCGGTAGCCCGGGGTGATGAAGATCGACGTATCGCCTTCGAAGGGGCGAATCACGTCGTCCTCGCCGGTCGCGCTTTCCAGCAGCCGCAGGCTGGTGGTGCCGACCGCGATGATGCGCCCACCCGCCGCGCGAGCCGCGTTGAGGCGCTCCGCAGTCTCGGCATCGATGCGGCCCCATTCGGCGTGCATCTTGTGGTCCTGCGTCTCGTCCGCCTTGACCGGCAGGAAGGTGCCCGCGCCGACATGCAGCGTCAGCGTTTCCCGCTTCACGCCCGCCGCATCGAGCCCTTCGATCAGTTCCGGCGTGAAGTGCAGCGCCGCGGTAGGCGCTGCGACGGCGCCCTTCTCGCGCGCGAACATCGTCTGGTAGTCGCTGGCGTCCTGTTCGTCGGTGTCGCGCTTGCCGGCGATGTAGGGCGGCAGCGGCATGCGCCCTGCCCGCTCCAGCAGGACTTCGACGGGCTCGTCACCCTCGAAGAACAGGGTCCAGCTGCCGTCCTCGTGCCGCTCTTCGGCAAGCGCGGTTACCTCAGCGGGGAATTCGACGCGGTCGCCCGCCTTCAGGCGCTTGGCATTGCGGACGAAGGCCTGCCAGCGGCGCAGGTCGATGCGCTTGTGGAGCGTCGCGCCGATCCTGGCCTCACCGCGTCGTCCTTCCAATTGGGCGGGAATGACGCGGGTATCGTTGAAGACGAGAACGTCCCCGGCACGCAGTTCGCCGGGAAGATCGCGCACGACGCGCTCGGCCATCGGGCCTTCGTCCCGCCCATGGACCACCAGCATCCGCGCCGAATCGCGCGGACGCGCGGGGCGAAGGGCAATGTTCTCGGGCGGGAGGTCGAAGTCGAAAAGGTCAACGCGCATGGGGCGCCTCTAAGGGCGCCGACACGCGGCGTCATCCATTTTTCGCTTCAGCTCAGTTCGACTTCGACTTGCTGAGCTGGTCGGCAGTGATCGACTGCGGCGCCGGGGCGACCGGAGCAGGCGGCGGCGGAGCCTTGTTCTCGGAAGCCAGCGAGGCCTGGACGATCCTGGTCGGGTTCTGCGGCGGCTCGCCGCGCTGGATCGCATCGACGTATTGCATGCCCGAGATCACGCGGCCGAAGTTGGTGTACTTACGGTCGAGCGAGAAGCGCGGGTAGAACACGATGAAGAACTGGCTGTTGGCGCTGTTCGGCTCGTTGGTACGGGCCATCGACACCGTGCCGCGAACGTGCGGCATCGCGTTGAATTCGGCGGTAAGGTCGGGAAGCTGCGAGCCGCCCTGCCCGGTGCCCGTGGGGTCGCCGGTCTGCGCCATGAAGCCGTCGATCACGCGGTGGAATATCTGGCCATTGTAGAAGCCCTGCGAGGCCAGCGTCTTGATCCGCTCGATATGATGAGGTGCCCATTCCGGCATCAGGCGGATGGCCACGCGGCCGCCGTCCGAAAGATCGAGCAGCAGCACATTCTCGGGCTGGTGCGTCACGTCGGGATCGACGAACGTCGGCAGCGCCGCAACCGGGGGAGTTGGGGCCGGATCTTCCTTCTTCTTGGCCAGAGCAGGCGTAGCCGCCAGCGCCAGGCCGATCATCGTCGCGGTAAGGGTCAGGCGAAACGTCATCGAATACTCACAGGAAGGAAGCCGTTCAGGCCAGGGGCGATAGTGCCCCGCTGCTGACGTGACAATGAATGAATTTGTCGCAAGGGTTTCAGAAGCGCCCTCAGTAGTCGCCCAGGAGCCCGGTTTCGGCAATGCGGCTCATCACGTCCTCGCGCACGGCGGGACTGACGAACCGGGAAATGTCTCCGCCGAACAGCGCGATTTCCTTCACCAGCTTGGAGGCGATCGGCTGAAGACTGACATCCGCCATCAGGAACACCGTTTCGATGTTCGGGTTGAGCTGCTGGTTCATGCCAGCCATCTGGTACTCGTACTCGAAGTCGGCCACCGCACGAAGCCCGCGTATGATGACGCTGGCGCCCTGCTTCTGCGCGAACTTCATCAGCAGCGCGTTGAAGCCGACGACGGTGACGTTCTCGATCCCCATCGCCGCCACTTCGCGTTCCACCATCGCCATGCGCTCGTCAGGCGTGAACAGCGGGTTCTTGGACGGGTTCGTCGTCACGCCGATAATCAGGCGATCGACCAGCTTGGCGCCGCGCCGGATTATATCGGCATGGCCCAGCGTGATCGGATCGAAAGTGCCGGGATAGACCCCGATGCGTTCAGTCATGTCTTCTCGCTCCGTGCCCTGTCGGGCGATCAGGAATTCGCGTCAGGACGTTCTTTGAAATCCGGCCAAGATCACGCCGCCACCGGCAGCCAGGCTCCGATCAATGATCCCGCTCGATGATGTAGCGCGCCACGGCCCGCAGCAGGTCGGCTTCCTTGCCGTGCTGTGCGAGATGGCCGATCGCCTGCTCCACCAGCATGCGGGCCTGATCGCGGGCACGGTCGGGGCCGAGCAGCGAGACGAAGGTCTCCTTGCCGGCCTGAGCGTCCTTGCCCACGGCCTTGCCCGCCACGGAGGCGTCGCCTTCGTGGTCGATGAGGTCGTCTGCGATCTGGAAGGCCAGGCCGATATCGCGGGCGTAGCCGCGCAGATGCGCGCGCCCCTCGGGCGGCACGCGGCCGAGGATCGCACCCATCTCGACCGCCGCGCCCAGCAGAGCGCCGGTCTTGAGCTGCTGGAGCCGGGTGACGGTCTGGAGGTCGAACTCGCTGGTTTCGGCCACGAGGTCCATCATCTGGCCGCCGGCCATGCCCTGCGCGCCGCTGGCATGGCCAAGTGCCTGGACCAGTTCGATGCGCGTGAAGGGATCGGCGCTGGTGGCGGGGTCCGCCAGCACTTCGAAAGCGAAGGCATGGAGCGAATCGCCCGCCAGAACCGCCGTCGCCTCGTCGAAAGCGAGGTGGAGCGTCGGCTTGCCATGGCGCAGCGCGTCATTGTCCATGCAGGGCAGGTCGTCGTGAATCAGCGAGTAGACGTGGATCGATTCGATGGCGATCGACGCCCGGATCGCGGCCTCTCGAACGACGCCGTACATTTCCGCCACCGAAGCCAGCAGCAGCGGCCGCAGCCGCTTGCCGCCGCCGATCGCGGCATAGCGCATGGCCTCCAGCAGGCGGGCACGCGCATCGTCGGGGACCGGAAGCAGCGCATCGAAGGCGCCGTCGATCTCCTCGGCGATGCGGGCGAGACCTTCTGAGAGGATCGGATCGGTCACCACGACCTCACCCACGAATCAGCGATCCGCCGCATCGAACGGCTGCGTTGCCGAAGGCGCGCCGTCCGGCCCCGCAACGATGCGTTCGATCCGTGCCTGGGCGGCATCGAGCCGCTTCTGGCAATGCTGGCGCAGCGCTTCTCCACGTTCGTAGAGCGTGATCGAATCGTCCAGCGGCACGTCTCCGCTTTCGAGACGGCGCACCACGTCTTCGAGCGCGCGCAGCGCATCTTCGAAGCTCATCCCATCGATTTCAGGGCGGGCGATTTCGGCACTGTTCTCAGTCATGATCACCGCAATGGAGCCGCCGCGTTCACCGGTCAAGGCGGGACTGGACCGCTCTCCATAAAGCGCCCGGGCCGTCGTGACGAAATCCGCTCGTTTTCGCTCTAGCGAAGCGCCCCGCTCAGCGCTAAGGCGCGTCGCATGTCCGAAATCACTCCCGATGTCGTCGAGGCCCACGGCCTCAATTCCGAGGAATACGAGCGGGTCCTGAACGCGCTCGGCCGAGAGCCCAACCTGGTTGAGCTCGGCATCTTCTCGGTCATGTGGTCCGAGCACTGCTCGTACAAGTCGAGCCGCTTCCACCTGAAGAAGCTGCCCACGAAGGCCCCCTGGGTCATCTGCGGACCCGGCGAGAACGCCGGCGTGATCGACATCGGTGATGGACAGGCCGCCATCTTCAAGATGGAAAGCCATAACCACCCCAGCTACATCGAGCCGTTCCAGGGCGCCGCTACCGGCGTCGGCGGCATCCTGCGCGACGTCTTCACCATGGGCGCCCGCCCGGTCGCCAACATGAACGCGCTGCGCTTCGGCCGCCCCGATCACCCGAAGATGAAGCATCTGGTGCAGGGCGTGGTCGAGGGCATCGGCTCCTACGGCAACTGCGTGGGCGTGCCCACCATCGGCGGCGAGACGAACTTCCACAAGGCCTACGACGGCAACATCCTGGTCAACGCCATGACCGTGGGCGTGGCCGAGACGGACAAGATCTTCTACTCGGCCGCCACGGGCCTTGGTAACCCCATCGTCTACGTCGGCTCGAAGACCGGCCGCGACGGCATCCACGGCGCCACCATGGCCTCGGCCGACTTCGACGAGAAGTCCGAGGAAAAGCGCCCGACCGTGCAGGTCGGCGATCCCTTCACCGAGAAGCTGCTGATCGAAGCCTGCCTCGAACTCATGGCCACCGACGCCATCGTCGCGATCCAGGACATGGGCGCGGCCGGCCTCACTTCCTCGTCGGTCGAAATGGCCAGCAAGGGCGGTGCCGGCATTCGCCTGAACATGAACAAGGTGCCCTGCCGCGAAGCGGCGATGACGCCTTACGAGATGATGCTCTCGGAAAGCCAGGAGCGCATGCTCATGGTGCTCCAGCCCGGCAAGGAGCCGATGGCCGAGGCGATCTTCAAGAAGTGGGAACTGGACTTCGCCGTGATCGGCGAAGTGACCGACACCGGCCACATGGTTCTCGAATTCGACGGCGAAGTGGTCTGCGACATTCCGCTCGGCCCGCTGGCCGACGACGCACCGGAATACGAGCGTCCCTACGTTTCGCCTGAGGAATACAAGGCCTGGGCCAAGGTTCCGGCCCTCGGCAACGTGGCGGAAAGCGCCGACGTGGGTGCCGACCTGCTCAAGCTGATGGGCACCGTCGACCTCGCCTCGCGCAAGTGGATCTGGGAACAGTACGACAGCCAGGTCGGCGGCGACACGATGCAGAAGTCCGGCGGCGACGCGGCCGTGGTGCGCATCCACAATACGCCCAAGGCGCTGGCGATCAGCACCGACTGCTCGCCCCGCTACTGCTATGCAGACCCCTACGAGGGCGGAAAGCAGGCCGTGGCCGAGACTTATCGCAATATCAGCGCAGTGGGCGGCCTTCCGCTCGCCATCACCAACTGCCTGAACTTCGCGAACCCGCAGCGTCCCGAAATCATGGCGCAGATCGTCGGCTGCCTGAACGGCATGGGCGACGCCTGCCGCGCGCTCGACTATCCGATCGTTTCGGGCAACGTCTCGCTCTACAACGAATCGAAGGCCACCGGCGGCGGCTCGGCCATCCTGCCGACCCCGGCCATCGGCGGCGTCGGCATCCTTGCCGACCACGAGAAGATGGCGACCGTGGCCTTCAAGAACGCCGGAGACGAGATCTTCGTGCTCGGTGGAAGCGGTTCCCACCTCGGCCAGTCGCTCTGGCTGCGTGAAATCGCCGGCCAGGAAGCGGGCGACGCGCCCAAGGTCGATCTCAAGCTGGAGGCCGAGAACGGCGCCCTCATCCGCGACTGGATCAATGCCGGCAAGGTCACCGCCGTTCATGACGTGAGCGATGGCGGCCTGCTTGTCGCCCTTGCCGAGATGGCCCTTGCCAGCGGCATCGGCTGCAATCTCGAAGTGGAACTGAACACCGCCGAAGCCTTTGGCGAAGACCAGAGCCGCTACGTCGTCACCGCGCCCGCCGGCACGGAACTTCCCGGCGCGGTTCGCATCGGCACGGTCGCTGGCACCAAGGTTGCGGGCAACGAAGTCTCCGCCCTGAGGGAAGCCAACGAAGCGTTCTTCAAGGACTGGATGGAAGCCTGACGCGCTTCCCGCCTGACGCGAATTCGAAAGGGCGCCCCCAGCGGGCGCCCTTTTTCGTTGGCGCCTTCTTCTCGTCTGTTCAGCTTCCGCCCGTAGACGACGCCAGCACATTCACGGTCAGCGCCAGGATCCCGAGGTTGAAAGCGAAGGCGAAAAGACCGTGGAAGGTCGAGATACGCCGCATGGCGGAATCGGTGATCTCGATATCGGCCGTCTGGCAGGTCATGCCGATCACGAAGGCAAAGTTCACGAAGTCCGCGAAGTCGGGCACGCAGCCGCCAGGGAAGTCGAGGCCCTTGTAATCGCCGCTTTCATGCGACGTGTAATAGAGTCGCGCATAGTGGAAGGCGTAGATCAGGTTAGCAAAGGTCCAGCAGGCCAGCAGCGTGACCACCAGCAGCGCAATCTCGCCCACGCGAAGGTTCTTGTTGTCGAGCACCAGAGTGCCCAGCGCCGCAAGG
Organism: Novosphingobium sp. ZW T3_23; assembly: GCF_044987305.1. Classification (NCBI taxonomy): domain Bacteria; kingdom Pseudomonadati; phylum Pseudomonadota; class Alphaproteobacteria; order Sphingomonadales; family Sphingomonadaceae; genus Novosphingobium; species Novosphingobium sp. ZW T3_23. The sequence goes on along the minus strand of NZ_JBJDRF010000004.1, from coordinate 65,965 downwards.
ATAACGGACGTGATCAGCGCAGTCAGTAGCAGCAGTACCACTTGCCCCACGTCGTCGCGCTTGGCCTGCCGGCGCATGACGTCGGGATTGCCGTCCAGCCAGAGCGGGAGACACGATGCGACGATGGCGATGACGGCGAGATCGAACGCGGTCACGACGGCTTCGACCGGCCTCAGCCAAGACAGCAGTGGCCAGGGGGCCAGCAGGAATATCGCCAGAAACAGCAGATAGCGGGGGTGCGACAGCCGGTTCAGGAAAGCAGTTTCTCGTCCGGCCATCGCTATCGCCTTCCCCTATGCGCGGACCCATTCCTGCTCGTCGATGCCGAGCAGCCTCAGGACGCTGGTGAGATCGCCCCGATCAATCCAGCCATTGGCCGCCGCGCGCGCCTTCGGCTTGGCATGGTAGGCGATACCGTAAGTCGCCGCTTCCAGCATGGGAATATCGTTGGCCCCGTCGCCCGTGGCAAGGCTGGTGGCGTCTTCGCCCAGCGCCGCCACTTCGGCGAGCAGGGTCGCTTTCTTGACCGAGCTATCGACGATGGGGCCGGCAAGGCCACCGGTCAGCTTGCCGTCCTCTACCTCCAGCCGGTTGCCGACGACGAATTCGAAGCCGAGCTGCGCCGCTACCGGATCTGCGAAGTGATGGAAGCCGCCCGTCACCAGCACGGTACGGCACCCGAACTTCTTGAGCGTCTCCACCAGCGTGCGCGCGCCAGGCATCGGCCGGATGCGGCTGGCAAGGCATTCCTCTATGGCATCTACCGAGAGCCCCTTGAGCAGGCCCACGCGCTCGCGAAGGGCTTCCTCGAAATCGAGTTCACCCTGCATGGCGCGCTCGGTGATTTCCGCAATGCGCTCCTTGAGGCCCGCGAAATCACCCAGTTCGTCGATGCATTCCTGGCCGATCATGGTCGAATCCATGTCGGAGATGAAAAGCTTGGGAATCGTCGGCTCATGATCGCAAACGAGGCCGTCTGTCGGCGCGAAATGGTCGTCCAACGCCTTGCGCAGCGCGGCGGCATCCCCCGTCCCATCCCCATCCGGAGAGGCGATCTGCATGGTGGTTTCGCAGAAATCGAGCATCGCCGCCGATGCAAGACGCACGCCGGCCTCATGCATTTCGGCCCTGGCCGCATCGATTCTTGCCGAGAGGTGGTCCGGTTCTGCTATCAGCCGCGCAATGAGCACTGCGAATTCCCTTGAAGCTGCGTATGAAAATTCCACTAGTGGCCGCGAAAAGCCACCGCTCGCGCTCATCGCAGGGCCGACCGCCAGCGGCAAGAGCGATTGTGCCGTGGCCCTGGCGCAGGAACTGGAACGGCGCGGCCGCCGGGCCGTGATCGTCAATGCCGACAGCTCGCAGGTCTACGCCGACCTCACCGTGCTGAGCGCCCGCCCCACCGCCGAAGAGATGGGGGGTATCGACCACCGCCTGTTCGGCGCCTGGGACGGGGCACAGACCTGCTCCGCCGCCGAATGGGCGCGTGCCGCCCGCGAAACCATCAGCGCGATCCATGCAGAGGGCGCCGTGCCGGTGCTGGTCGGCGGCACCGGCCTCTATATACGCACCTTGCTGGATGGCATCGCCCCCGTCCCTGAAATCGCCCCTGAAGTGCGTGAGGCGGTGCGCGCCCTGCCCGTCGCCCAGGCCTACGCGGCGCTACAAGCGGAAGATCCCGCGCGCGCTGCGCGGCTCGCCCCGGCGGACAGCACGCGCATCGCCCGCGCGCTGGAAGTCGTGCGCTCCACCGGGCAGTCGATCGGCCATTGGCAGGCGCTGACCAGCGGCGGCATCGGCGCCGACGTCACGGTTCGAGCCGCCATCCTGCTTCCGGAACGCCAGGGCCTCTATCGTCGCTGCGACCTGCGGTTCCAGCGCATGATGGAACGCGGCGCCCTGTCCGAAGTGGAAAATCTTCTTGCCCGCGGCCTCGATCCCGACCTGCCCGTCATGCGCGCCATCGGCGTTCCGGAACTGGCCGGGGTGCTGCGCGGCGAAACCCCTCTGGAGGACGCTATTGCCCGTGGATCGCAGGCGACCCGCAACTACGCCAAGCGCCAGTTCACTTGGTTGCGCCACCAGCCTCCGCAAGATTGGGCAAGGATTGAGTTCGAATATTTCGACGAAAAAACACTGAGAGATAGATTATTTCATATTATGGGGTTGACGTAATATTTTCGTCCCCTTAGAGCCCCCTCACCCGCTGATGAAAGTATGCGGGTAGGAGAGGGAGGACCCGGCATGGCACCTGCTGTGTCGGGTCGGTTTCATTATAGTTCGCCGCAAGGCGGATTATGGTTTTTTGGTAATGCGCACTGCAAACAGCGCGCAATATTCGAAGGGCAGCCCTTCTCTCGGGAAACGCCCACGAATCGGTAAAGGAATGTGTTGTGACTGAAGAGCGCAGCGGCGCGAACATCCTGGTCGAAAGCCTGGTCAAGCAGGGGGTCGAATTCGTATTCGGCTATCCCGGCGGTGCCGTGCTACCGATCTACGATGCTCTATTCGGCGACGAGCGACTTCGGCACATCCTGGTCCGTCACGAAGCCGGCGCTGCCCATGCCGCCGAAGGTTATGCGCGGTCCACCGGCAAGCCCGGCGTGGTGCTCGTCACCTCCGGTCCCGGGGCGACCAATGCCATCACCGGCATTGCCGACGCCTTCATGGATTCGATTCCGCTGGTCGTCATCACCGGACAGGTTCCCACGGCACTGATCGGCTCCGACGCTTTCCAGGAAGCGGACACGGTCGGCATCTCGCGCCATTGCACCAAGCATAACTACTTGGTGAAAGACCCGGCCGAACTGGCGGGGATCATCGACGAGGCCTTCCAGATCGCCACCTCCGGCCGTCCCGGCCCGGTGCTGATCGACATCCCCAAGGACGTCCAGATCGCCAGCGCCGCCTGGAACGATGCGCCGGCGCAGCGCCGCCAGCGCTATTCGCCGCGCACGGAAGGCACGGCGGACGAAATCGCGCAAGCGGTCGAGATGATCGCTCGTGCCAAGGCACCGGTGTTCTACACCGGCGGCGGCGTCATCAATTCGGGCCCCCGCGCCACCGCCCTGCTGCGCGAGCTTCAGGAAAAGACCGGTGCGCCCGTCACCTCGACGCTGATGGGCCTCGGCGCCTTCCCGGCCGATCATCCGGACTGGTTGGGCATGCTGGGCATGCACGGCACGTACGAGGCCAACTTCGCGATGAACCAGGCCGACCTGATCGTCTGCGTCGGTGCCCGCTTCGACGACCGCGTGACCGGCCGCCTCGACGCTTTCGCGCCGAACTCGAAGAAGATCCACATCGACATCGACCGCGCCTCGATCAACAAGACGGTTCGCGTCGACCTGCCGATCATCGGCGACTGCGCCACCGTGCTCGACCAGATCCTGACGCTCTGGGGCAATCGCAAGGGCCAGGACATTTCCGCGTGGAAGACTCGCGTCGAGGGCTGGCGCGAGAAGAAGAGCCTCTCGTTCCCGCTCTCGGACAAGGCCATCATGCCGCAGCTCGCGGTGCAGCGCCTGTTCGAACTGACCAAGGACAAGGATCCGGTCATCTCGACCGAAGTCGGCCAGCACCAGATGTGGGCGGCACAGTATTTCCACTTCTTCGGTCCGAACAAGTGGCTGACGTCGGGCGGTCTCGGCACTATGGGCTACGGCCTGCCCGCCGCGATCGGCGCGCAGCTCGGCAACCCGGACAGCCTGGTCATCGACATTGCGGGCGACGCCTCGATCCAGATGAACATCCAGGAACTGGGCACCGCCACCCAATACCGCCTGCCGGTGAAAATCTTCATCCTCAACAACGAGTGGATGGGCATGGTTCGCCAGTGGCAGGAACTCACGTACGAAAGCCGCTTCTCGCAGTCCTATTCGGAAAGTCTGCCGGACTTCGTGAAGCTGGCTGAAGCTTACGGGTGGAAGGGCATCCGCATCGAGAACGAAAGCCAGCTCGATGCCGGCATCCAGGAAATGATCGACTACGACGGCCCCGTCATCGTCGACTGCCTGGTCGCCAAAGAATCGAACTGCTTCCCGATGATCCCGTCGGGCGCGGCACATACCGAAATGATCCTCTACGGCGACACCGTGGCCGGCACCATGGACGACGAAGCCAAGGCTCTGGTCTGAGAACGCGCGCAGGATCCGAAAGACATATCATGATGCACATCAAGCAAGAGGCCGAGGAACGCCACGTCCTCACCATCACCGTCGATAACGAGGCGGGCATTCTCGCCAAGATCGCCGGCCTGTTCACCGCGCGCGGTTACAATATCGACAGCCTTACCGTGGCCGACATCACCGAGAACCATGCGGTGAGCCGGATCACCATCGTCACCCACGGCCCGCCGAGCCAGATCGACCAGATCCACGCCCAGCTCGAACGCCTGGTGCCGGTGCACAAGGTGGTGGACCTGACCGAGGTGGGCCCCCACGTCGCGCGCGAACTGGCGCTCATCAAGGTGGCGGGCCTGGGCGAAAAGCGCGTCGAGGCGCTGCGCCTGGCGGACATCTTCCGCGCCAAGGCGGTGGACACCACCACCGGCAGCTTCATCTTCGAACTGACCGGCGCGCCGGACAAGATCGATACTTTCGTGCAGCTGATGCGCGACCTCGGCCTTGTGGAAGTGGGCCGCACCGGCATCGTCGCGATGATCCGCGGGCCGCACGAAGCTTAATAACGAATCCGTCGTCCCGGACCCGATCCGGGACCACTGGCCGGGCCCACCCACTTCTCGAAAGAAGCCCAGCCTAAAGACAGACACCGATCCCGGATCAAGCCCGGGATGACGAATAAGGAAAGACAAATGAAGGTCTATTACGACGCCGATTGCGACATCAACCTGATCACCGAGAAGAAGGTCGCGATCCTCGGCTACGGCAGCCAGGGCCACGCTCACGCGCAGAACCTGCGCGACTCGGGCGTCAAGGAAGTGGCGATCGCGCTGCGTCCGGGTTCGCCTTCCGCCAAGAAGGCCGAAGGTGCCGGCTTCAAGGTGCTCGCCAACGCCGAAGCGGCCGCATGGGCCGACGTGCTCATGATCCTCGCGCCGGACGAGCACCAGGCCGCGATCTACGCCGCCGACATCCATGAGAACCTGAAGCCCGGCGCGGCGCTGGCCTTCGCCCACGGCCTCAACGTCCACTTCGGCCTGATCGAGCCCCGCGCCGACATCGACGTGATCATGATCGCGCCCAAGGGCCCGGGCCACACCGTTCGCGGCGAATACGTGAAGGGCGGCGGCGTGCCCTGCCTCGTCGCGATCCACCAGGACGTGACCGGCAATGCGCAGGACGTGGCTCTCGCCTACGCCTCGGGCGTTGGCGGCGGCCGTTCGGGCATCATCGAGACCAACTTCCGCGAGGAATGCGAAACCGACCTATTCGGCGAGCAGGCCGTGCTCTGCGGCGGCACCACCGCGCTGGTCCAGGCCGGCTTCGAAACGCTGGTGGAAGCCGGCTACGCCCCGGAAATGGCCTACTTCGAATGCCTCCACGAGCTGAAGCTGATCGTCGACCTGATGTATGAAGGCGGTATCGCCAACATGCGCTACTCGATCTCGAACACCGCCGAATACGGCGACATCAAGACCGGCCCGCGCATCATCACCGAAGAGACCAAGAAGGAAATGAAGCGCGTGCTGGAAGACATCCAGTCGGGCCGTTTCGTGAAGGACTTCGTGCTCGACAACCGCGCCGGCCAGCCGGAACTGAAGGCTTCACGCATCGCCGCCAAGCGTCACCCGATCGAGGAAACCGGCTCGCAGCTGCGCGCCATGATGCCCTGGATCGGCGCCAACGCCCTGGTGGACAAGGCGAAGAACTGAACAAGAAACTGATTTCCCTTACGCATTTTCGCGTTTGACGGAATTGGAGGGGCGGCGCAGAAATGCGCCGCCTCTTTTCTTTTGGAGCAGACCCATGCGCGTCACGCCTATCGCTCTCATCCTTGCCGCCGCCGCTGCCCTGGCCGCTCCCGTCATCGCCCAGCCCGGCCCTGGTAGTGGTGGGGGCGGTGGCCGTGAGCGCATGGAAATGCTGCGCGGCTCGGGAACCCCGGCCGACGTCAAGGCCGGCACTTACGCCATCGAGCCTGGCCACACCCAGGTCACCTTCAGCGTCTCGCACATGGGCATCTCGCCTTTCGCCGGCACATTCTCGGGCGGTAGCGGCTCGCTGACGCTGGACCCCGGCAAGCTGTCCGCGACCAAGCTCAGCGTCACCGTTCCGGTCACTTCGGTCCAGACCACCAGCGACAAGCTCACCGAGGAACTGCGCAGCGCCGACTGGCTCGACGCAGCCAAGTTCCCCACCGCGACCTTCGTCGCCTCCTCGGTCACGCCGCGCGGACCGGATTCCGCCTCGATCGACGGCACGCTCACGCTGCACGGCGTCAGCAAGCCGGTCACGATCATGGCCCGATTCTTCGGCGCCGCGCAGAACCCGATGAGCAAGAAGGATTCGATCGGCTTCATCGGCCGCGCGCTCATCAAGCGCTCGGAATTCGGCGTGACGAAATACGTCCCGATGGTGTCCGACGAGACCGTGCTGGTCATCAACGCCGCCTTCGAAAAGCAGTAAGGCTCTCTCAGGCGCCGTTCAGGGTTCCGGCCCAAGAACGGCGCAACGACATCACGACAGGAGATCGGCATGACCAACAGATTGACCGCGCGCCTCGCGCCTGCCCTCACGCTGGTGGCGGCGATCGTCGCCCTTTCGGCCTGCTCCAGCACCGGGAACGACAACGTCGCTGAAACGCCTCCCCCGCCTTCGATGGAGCCCAGCTGCGGCGCCGAACAGCTGGCTTCCTATGTAGGCCAGCCCGCCAGCGACGAAGTGATCGCCAGGATCACCGCGTGGCGCGGTGACAAGCCGATGCGGGTGATCAAGCCTGGCATGGCCGTGACGATGGACTACCGGCCCGATCGCCTGAACGTCCAGGTCGACGATAACGGCAAGATCAAGGGCTTCAACTGCACCTGATCGCTTGATCCGGGCGCCCCTCTCCGCCAAGCGTCGTTGCTGGATCGTAACAGCTGGATCGTAGCAGGGGCCCCGGATGACAGAACAAGGCGACATCGCGCGCGAGGACAGCCTTACCCGCGTAGAGGCGTTCTCGGACGGCGTCCTGGCGATCATCATCACCATCATGGTGCTGGAACTGAAGACGCCCGTAGCCGAAGGGTTGACGGCGCTCTGGCCACTTTGGCCGATCTTCATCGCCTATGTGCTCAGCTATGCCTATGTCGCGATCTACTGGGTGAACCATCACCGCCTGCTCGGCCATGCGCGTGTGGTGACAAGCGGCTTGCTGTGGTCGAACATGCTGCTTCTGTTCACCCTGTCGCTGATCCCCTTCTCCACCGCCTACCTCGGTGAGCATCACTTCAGCCGGGAGGCGACGCTGCTCTATCTGGTGACGATGCTGACGCCCGCGCTCGCCTACGTCCTGCTGCAAGGGCGGGTGGCGGCTACGGGCACGCAGACGGTAGCCAGCCGCCGCTACCACAAGGCCTCGCACCGCAAGGGGCTTGCGGCCTCGGCCGTATATGCCCTGGGCATTCCGCTGACTTTCGCGTCGCCCTGGCTGGGGATCGCCTGCGCCGCGATTGTCGCGGTGTTCTGGATGCTGCCGTGGAGCGTGCTTGACCGGCTGTTCCTCGATCGGGTTCCCCCTGCCGGCAGCTGATCGGCAATATCCTTGCGCGCGTCGCCGCATGCCACGCAAGAACGGGGGCCCTTTTCGCTTTACATCGCAGTTCCGAATGCGCATAGGCTGCCGCAATGAACCTTCTTCTAGGCCTTACCCTGCGACTTACCCGCCCTTGGGCGTGAGGTGACGCGTCGGTCCTGCGGCGCGCTCGGCGCTCAAGGGGACCCGGAAAGACCGGCCTAAACTGGACCGGCAAGCCTTTACATCGAAGAAGTTTTTCCGAGCGAGATTACCCATGACCATGCTGCAAGACCCCTCGGTCAAGTACCGTCCCTTCCCGCAGATCGACCTGCCGAATCGCCAGTGGCCCTCGCAGGTCATCACCAAGGCGCCGCGCTGGCTCTCCACCGACTTGCGGGACGGCAACCAGGCGCTGATCGACCCGATGGGCGCGGAAAAGAAGAACCGCTTCTTCGACCTGCTGGTCAAGGTCGGCCTCAAGGAAATCGAAGTCGGTTTCCCCAGCGCGGGTGCGACCGAGTTCGACTTCATCAACGGCCTGGTCAAGGATGGCCGTATTCCGGAAGACGTGCTGGTCCAGGTGCTGACCCAGTCGCGCGAAGACCTGATCACCCGCTCTTTCGAGAGCCTGGAAGGCGTTCACGCCGCGATCGTCCACCTCTACAACGCGGTGTCACCGCTGTGGCGCAATGTCGTGTTCGGCATGGAAAAGCACGAGATCAAGGCGATCGCGACGCAAGGCGTCAAGGTCATGCGCGACCAGGCGGCGAAGTATCCGGGCACCAGGTGGCAGTTCGAATATTCGCCCGAGACGTTCTCGACCGCCGAACTCGATTTCTCGATCGAGGTCTGCGAGGCGGTGATGGACATTCTCCAGCCGACCCCGGAAAACCCGATCATCCTCAACCTGCCCGCCACGGTCGAAGCGGCGACGCCCAACGTCTATGCCGACCAGATCGAGTATTTCTGCCGCAACCTGCCGAACCGCGAATCGGCGGTGATCTCGCTGCACACCCATAACGACCGCGGCACCGGCGTCGCCGCCGCCGAGCTTGGCCTGATGGCCGGCGCCGATCGCGTCGAGGGTTGCCTGTTCGGCAATGGCGAGCGCACCGGCAACTGCTGCCTCGTTACCGTGGCGATGAACATGTACACACAGGGCGTCTCGCCCGGCCTCGACTTCTCGGACATCGACGAGGTGATCCAGACCGTCGAATACTGCAACCAGCTCAAGGTCGCGGAACGCCACCCCTACGGCGGCGAACTGGTGTTCACCGCATTTTCGGGCAGCCATCAGGACGCGATCAAGAAGGGCTTCGCGGCGCAGGAACAGCGCAACGACGAGATCTGGGCCGTGCCCTATCTGCCGATCGATCCGGCCGACCTGGGCCGCGATTACGAGGCGGTGATCCGCGTCAACTCGCAGTCCGGCAAGGGTGGGTTCGCCTGGGTGATCGAGCAGGACCAGGGCCTGAAGCTGCCCAAGCGCATGCAAGCGCATTTCTCGAAGCACGTTCAGGAACTGGCGGACGAGCTGGGCCGCGAACTCCAGGCGGCGGATATCTGGGACGTGTTCCGCAAGGCCTACCGCATCGACGATCCGCAGCATTTCCAGCTCATCGACTGGGAAGAAGCCAAGGCCGCCGACGGCACCCGCGTCTTCGCCGGCAAGATCGGCGTGGACGGCAAGGAGCAGTCGGTTTCCGGCCGGGGCAACGGGTTGATATCCTCGGTCGCCGCCACGCTGGCGGAAAGCTTCGGCGTCACCCTCGACGTGCGCGACTATGCCGAGCACTCGATGGGCAAGCACACCGATGCCCGCGCCGCTGCCTACGTGGAATGCGTGACGCCGGACGGCCGCGTGGTTTGGGGCGTCGGCATCGACGAGGACGTGGCCACGGCCAGTGTCCGCGCCGTGCTCAGCGCAGGCAATGCAGTGCGCGCCTCCTGAGAATCGTCCCAAGGCGACAAGCCCGATGAAATCGATTGAGGCGAGGGTCATTTCGGCCCTCGCCTTTTTCATGTGTGCACTGCGAACACTATGACACGACCGATCATGACGCGGGCACGGCTCATCTTGCGTACGCAAATTAACGAGGATTTTTAAGGAACCGTTTACGGACGCCGCCAATTTTCCCGGCAAATCCAATAGGAACGGGGATGCCTATGCAGTTCTACCTTGCGACGTCCTTTATCTTTCCGCGTTCTCTGCGACTGAGGTTGTTCGCCCTCTGCTTTGTCGCAACGCACCTTCCCTTGCTCGGCTATTGCGCCTGGGGGTTGTCCACCGAACGGATAGCGCTTTTCGAATTCGTGCTTTTGACGCTGGCGACCGTGATCGGCACGGCACTCGCCCTGTTCGGCATCGGCGCCTTGCTGGACCCGATCCATGCCCTCGCCGATGCTCTCAACCGCAGCGAGGAAGACGGAACCGCTCTTCCCGAGGTCGGCGACGTGATCCAGACACTCTACGCCGGCGTTCACCGCGCCGCCACGGTTACCCGCGCGCAGATGGAAGACCTCACCATCGCGGCGCTCGAAGACCCGCTGACCGGAATTCCCAACCGCCGTGGCTTTCTGGAAAAGCTGGACGCCTTGCCGAGCGACCAGCGCCGGGGTTGCGTCGCCATCGTCGACATCGACTTCTTCAAGCAGGTCAACGACAAGCTCGGCCATGACGAAGGCGACCATGTGCTCTGCGCCTTCGCGGACCGGCTCTCCTCGCAGATCCGCCGCGCCGACATGGTTGCCCGCTGGGGCGGCGAGGAGTTCGCGATCCTTTTCCATGAATGCATAGAAGACGAAGCGGACTGGACGCTTGCCCGCATCGCCGCACGTATGCGCGAAGAACCGATCGGGACGGTGGATGGCCGCCCCATCACGTTCTCGGCAGGCCTGTGCTGCTGGAACGGCGAGGATATCGAAGCCGCGCTGCATCTCGCCGACGAGGCGCTTTACGAGGCGAAGCGTTCCGGACGCGATTGCATCTGCCGCGCCCTCCCCGCAGACGCTCCGCAAACAGCCGAATAGTTATCCGCTTCGAGAGGCACGAAAAAGGGCGACCTTGCGGGCCGCCCTTTTCATTAACTGCGATATTCGCGCGATCAGTCGCCAGTCAGGATACGATCCACCAGTTCCTTCACCGTCGGCGTGAAGTTGTTGGAGTAGAACGGATCCTGCTTGAACTTGTATGCGGCATGGCCGGCAAACATCAGGTTCTCGTCGATGGGGCCGCCATGGGCGATGTCCTGAAGCGTCTTCTGGATGCAGAAGCTGCGCGGATCGGCAAGACGACCGGTCGTGTAGTCGTCATGGTCCTTCCACGAAGAGAATCCGCAGTGCGACAGGCAGCCCATGCAGTCTGCCTGGTCCTTGCGGATTTCATCGCGCTCAGGCGGATTTACAAAGATGATCGTGTCGTCGGGCGTGCGCAGGCCATCGGTGAAGCCCTGAGCAGACCAGGCACGCGCCCGGTCGAGGTCCTTCGGCGCGACCCAGAAGTTCTTGCCCTTCACGCCAACGTCGAGACGCACGGTGTGCTCTCCGGCCTCGACCTTCGAGTAGGGAATCTGGCGCTCCGAACGCGCTTCGAGATTGCGCAGGAACGGGTTGCGCACGGCCGAGGAATAGAAGCCCGTCGGCGAGAAACGGTGCAGCAGCACATCGCCCGGCTCCAGCGTGCGAAGGTGGTCCTTCCACGCCTGCGGGATCGGGCTTTCATGCGTCAGCAGCGGGCGCGTACCGTATTGGAAGGCGATCGAACCGAGTTCCGGATTGTCGATCCAGTTTTCCCAGTCGCGCAGGAACCACACTCCGCCGGCCATGACGATCGGCACGCTGTCGGCAATGCCCTCGGCGCGCATGGTGTCGCGCAGCGCCTTGACGCGGGGATAGGGGTCTTCCGGCTTGAGCGGATCTTCGGCGTTCGACAGGCCGTTATGGCCACCGGCGAGCCAGGGATCCTCGTAGACCACCGCGCCCAGCAGATCGGGCACCTTGTGATAGGCGCGCTTCCACAGCGCGCGGAAGGCGCGGCCGGAACTGACAATGGGCAGGTAGTTGACGTTGAAACGAGCGGCGATCTCGGACAGCTTGTAGGGCATGCCCGCGCCGCAGGTGACGCCCGTCACCATGCCGCGAGTCTGCTCCAGCACGCCCTCGAGGATGGTCTGGGCGCCGCCCATTTCCCAAAGGACGTTGATGTTGATCGCGCCCTGGCCGTTCGAGATTTCGTAGGCCCGGCGAACCTGCTCCACCGCGCCGTCGATGGCGTAGTCGATCAGTTCCTGGTGCCGTTCCTTGCGCGTCAGGGCATTGTAGACCTGCGGGACGATCTTGCCCTCGGCATCATAGCTGTCGGCATTCACGGCGCTGACCGTGCCGATGCCCCCGGCCGCAGCCCAGGCGCCCGAGCTCATGTGATTGGTCGCGGCAACGCCCTTGCCGCCCTCGACGAGCGGCCAGACTTCGCGTCCACCATAGACAATCGGCTTGAGACCCTTGAAACCCATCTTCTCTTTCGTCTTTCCCCCGGCGCATGGCGCGCTGGTTCAGCGGCCCTGTATACGCCCTGTGCTACTGACGCACTACTTTTGCGTCATGGTGTTGCCGGATATCCGGCAAGGTACGATGTTTTCCGGCTCCGGCCTCGGACCGGCGGCCTCGAACTGTGCGTAGTAGCCTTGGAGTTCCGGCTTACGGACAAATTCCGTCAAGCGAAAGCCCATGGACGCAAATTCGCAGAAAAGCAGTTGCGGCGGAATGCCGTGGCTGTCGCTGGCGCGATCGACGTCGACCACCACCACGCGTCCCTTGTCGCGCAGGGCGGGGCGCAAGTGCCAGAGGAACGCATATGGCTCGGTGACTTCGTGGTACATATGCACCAGGAAGACCCGGTCGAAGCTGTTTTCCGGCAGCTTGGGATCGTCCGGCGTGCCCAGTTTGATCGAAACGTTTTCGAGTTCCTCGCGCATGACGCGATTGCCCAGCCGCTCGTTCGCCTCGCGATCGATGTCTTCAGCCAGTACACGCCCCTTCGAGCCGACGCGCTGGGCCAGACGGACCGTGTAATACCCCTCGCCCGCACCGAGATCCGCCACGCTCATGCCGGGTTCGATCCTGGCAAGGTCCATGACGACCTGCGCTTCGTTCAGACTGTCGCGCTGAACCTCGCTGCCGACCGCACCGTCGGGCGTTCGCGAAACCGGCCGGTCCGCCACGGGAAAGGCACGGGCGCTTTCGGGACGCGATTCGTCCACCGGCTCGCGATGGCAGGCGCCAAGCGTCAAGCCGATCGCCAGCATCGACGCTAACGCGCCGGAACGACAGGAAAGGCGGAAGGACAAGCGCATGCGGCCCTTTAGCGGTTCGCTCCCCGCTTGGCAAAGTCCTGCCCGGCGGAGAGCCTTGCGCGACGTCAGTCGACGTCTTCCACTTCGACCTTCTCGCCCGTCACGCGCTGCGAAAGCGCCGCGGCCATGAAGGGATCCAGCGCCCCGTCCAGAACGTCACCCGGAGCAGTGGAGACCACGCCGGTGCGCAAGTCCTTCACCTGCTGATAGGGTTGAAGCACGTAGGAACGAATCTGGTGGCCCCAGCCGATGTCGCTCTTGCTGGCGTGTTCCGCGCTGGCGGCTTCCTCGCGTTTGCGCATCTCTTCCTCGAAGAGGCGCGCCTTGAGCATGCCCATCGCGATTTCGCGGTTCTTGTGCTGCGAACGGTCGATCTGGCTCGCCACGACGATGCCCGAAGGGCCGTGGGTGATACGCACCGCCGAGTCTGTGGTGTTGACGTGCTGACCGCCCGCGCCCGAAGCGCGATAAGTATCGATCTTCAGGTCCGCCGGATTGATGTCGATCTCGAAGCTGTCGTCGATCACCGGATAGACCCAAACCGACGAGAAGCTGGTGTGGCGGCGCGCCGAGCTGTCATAGGGGCTGATGCGGACCAGGCGGTGGACGCCGCTTTCGGTCTTGGCATAGCCGTAGGCGTTCTCGCCCTTGATCAGCAGGGTGCAGCTCTTGATGCCCGCGGCTTCACCGGCGTGATAGTCCACCAGTTCGACTTTGTAGCCATGACGCTCCGCCCAGCGCGTGTACATGCGCTGGAGCATCTCGGCCCAGTCCTGGCTTTCGGTGCCGCCGGCGCCGGCATGGACTTCGAGGTAGGTATCATTGGAGTCTGCCTCTCCGGAGAGCAGCGCGGTGACCTTGTCCTGGTCCGCACGGTCGGCCAGGGCGGCGAGCGCGGAGATACCTTCGTTGATGGTATCCTCGTCGCCTTCCATCTCGCCCAGTTCGACGAACTCGACGGCGTCCTGCATCTCGCGGCCGATGTCGTTCACGGCGTTGATCGCCGCTTCCAGACGGCGGCGTTCCTTCATGACCGCTTCGGCTTCCTTGGGTTTATCCCAGAGCGTTGGGTCTTCGACGCGCGCGTTCAATTCGTCGAACCGGCGCAGGGCGCGGTCCCAGTCGAGGAACTTGCGGACCAGCGCGAGGGCCTTTTCGATACGCGCAATGTGGGCCTGCCCTTCGGCACGCATGACTTGAAACTCCCAAGAAGCGACAGCGCGCGCATAGCGCAGCGACGGCATATGTAAAGCACGCGCGAAATCTCGCGCGGGGAAACGGCGCTTCTAACCGCCAAGGCGGCACTTGTTCAAGGCAGGAAGTGCATCCTGCCCCACGCTGTACCGACTGTCAGCCCTTGAGCTTCTTCACGGCCTCAAGCGTGAGCTTCACATGATCGCGATAGTCGAGTTCCGAGTGGACCATCACGATTCGCCCGTCCTGCGCGATGACGTAGCTGGTACGGTCGGTCATGCCGGCCGGAACGCCCTGCCGCTTGAGGGCGACGTCATAGGCCTTGGTGATGGCCGGCGTCGCGACGGCGACCGCGAACTTGTCCCGGCAGGCCTCGGTCGAGAATTTCTGAAGCGTCGGCAGATCGTCGGCGGACATGCCGACAACGCTTGCTCCCAGCTTGGCGAAATCGTCGGTCGCATCGGCGAAGGCATGCGCTTCCAGTGTGCAGCCCTGGGTGAAGGCCTTGGGGTAAAAGTAGAGGACGACCGGTCCCTTCTTCAGCGCCGCCTTGAGATCGAACGCCATGACCTTGCCGCCCTTGGCCCCCTGCGTGGAGAAGGCGGGCGCCTTCGCGCCTACCGGCAAGGCAGCCTGGGCGGTACCAGCGGAAACAGCGAGGGCGAGAGCCGCGAAGGCGGCGGGCAGGATCTTGCGCATGCGGCGCAATCTGGACTTCGGCAAGAGGCCTGTCCAGCCTCTTCCCCCGCCCGTCATTCGCTTATTCGATATAGCCAAGCACCGTGCCGACTTCATAGGTTTCGCCCACGGCCGCAACGATCCGCAGCGTGCCCGATGCCGGTGCCTCGACCTCGTTGGTGGACTTGTCCGCTTCAAGCGAGAACAGCGGCTCGCCTTCACTGACCGCCGCGCCGTCCGCGATCAGCCATTCGGCCACCTGGCCTTCTTGCATGGAGAAACCGATTTTCGGGAGCAGGATTTCAACGGCCATGGTAGTTTCAGTCCTTCAGCGTTCCGTGCGACCGAGGCCATCGCCCCGCCACCGCACCTTGCCATTCTGACTAAAGGAAGCTGCGGGGCAGGCAAGCAGCCCACCCCGCTATCCGCGAGGGCGATATGAACCGCCCGGCCCGGCCTGCTATCCTGATCGGCCATCCTCGTGCGCCATCCAGTGGACGAAGCGATGCAGCGGATACATCGCGTCATGCGGATTGCCGATCGTGGACGGCCCCGCCTCTCCCAGATGAACCACGCGCTGGGCTCCACCGGCGGCCAGTCGGTCCCGATATTCCGCCATGCGATCGAACGGATAGAAGCCTACCGTCTGCGTGGCGACGTTGATCCACTTCACGGCATCGTCCAGACTGTCCACGCGAACGACATTCGCGGTCTTGTTGATCGGGTGGAAATCGACCGGCTCTTCGGAGCGGATGACCAGGCCCTTGCCGTCCGTTCGCCCCCAGACGCCATAGTCGTCATCCATCAGCACCATGGTATCGACCGCTTCGCGCATGTCGCGATCGAGCGGGCGGACATCGCCGCTCTCAGCCGCACGGCGAGCGATGTGGTGGTGCAGGCGCTCGCAGAAACGATCCACTTCCGCTTGGCCGCCCTCCACGAACTGAAAACGGCTGGCGACGCAGGCCTCCTGGTTCAACGTCATGACATCCGTCGAACACAGGTCCGCCACCCGGTCCAGCGTTTCCTCGTCCGCAAGCGCTTCGCGGCCGATGAACGAGATCGAGGTTTTGGGGTCGAAAGAAACGAGCTGAAATCCTGGCCCTATATACTTGATAACATTGTTTATCGCGTCACCGCCGCCCCAGGCGACAATCTTGTCGAAATACTGCGGACGGTAAAGCACGCGCTCGATCGCGTCGTCGCCGCCGCGCCAATAGAACGCGGACATGGACCGCACGATCGGATGGTTCGCATCGATATCCGCCATCGTCCGCAGGATCGCGGCCATGGTGAACGGGTCGGCGCTGCTCATCTTGAACAGGTTCACGCCCTTGACCATCGCGCCTTGCGCCACCGACTTCACCGCCACGCCCGGCGAGTTGCCCGGCAGGACATGGATGAGGCGCGGCGCGAAAGCCCGCACGAAGCTCTTGCGGCCGGTGAAGTCCTGCTTCGGCACCCATTCATCCAGAGCGCGCGGGTCCGGGAAGTTCTGTTCGACCTCCGCCATGAGCACGCGCTTGTCGAGATAGGCGGCAGCATGGCGCGCGGTGTTCTCCACCACAACGCGCGGCAGGATATGGGTGCGACACATCCTCTCGATGCACTGCTGCATATGGTCGTTGTCAGAGGCTGTCAGCCGCTGGCCGGTCTCGACCAGGAAATCGATGATCTCCGCCAGCGGCACGTTCAGCAACGGCGGCACTTCGCTGCGGGGTGGCACCGCGCGATCGAACGGTATCCGGGGCGTAGCGAAAGTCACGCCCAGGTCGCGAGATGTCTGGATCACCTCCGTGCCATGCAGCACCTCGCCCCGAAGAAAGAACGGAGCGGAGACGAGTTCTTGATTTTCAGCGATTTGAGAGACGGAATTCATGCCACACCTCGCACATAAGCGTCGACCGTACCCGCGCAGCCGATCTTGTCGTCGCCTTCCAGATCCGCATAGCGCGCAATGCTGTCACGGATCGAAGGACCGTGGTTACCGCAGGCGCAAGTGCCGTAATCGAGCGAAATCCTGTCACCCGTGATCACCCCGCCCCAGCGCCCATCGAGCGACAGATCGAAGAACGCGGCGCGGCCTTCGCGCTCTCCCGTGCTATAATCGAGCGCGCCTTCCGCAAGATTGTCACCGGACTTGTCGAGCAAGACCGGCACGACCCATGGCGGTACGTGATAGCGTCCGCCCTCCCGGCATTTCGGCATCCCGGAATTGAGCTCTTGCATGGAGTAGTTCTGGAAGTGTCGATCCTCGGGAATGTTGAAGGTATCGAAGACATAGTCTTGATAATCATCAGGAAGTTGTGCACGCTTCAAGCCGCCGCCAACGTAGATCGAATTGTCCGGATGAAAATCCTCGCGGCCGTAACCCGCATCGCGCACAGCTTTGGCAACCTGCCAGAGCCCGCTCCACAGACCCGATAGCTGAAGCTTGCGATGACGGTTCTCGATGACGAATTGCGCGGTGGCCGGGATAGCATCGGCCACGGCCTTGGCGCGATTTGCCGAGGTTTCCTCGAAGGCGGCGATCTCATCGGGGCGTGCAGTGCCATCGGCGATCTTCTTGCGCATGACGACCATCGAGGTCAGCGAACCGACGGTGATCGGCGGCACCGGATAATGCCAGCGCGGCGCGGAAGGGTCCGCGAAGGCCTCGTACTGCGCCTGTGCGATCGTGGCGTTCTTCGGCACGGTCGCCACCGGGGCGCAGCCCACGATCACTCTGTCCTGAGTCGGCGTCACGCCCGAACCCCAGGCGAAGACATTGACCGTATCCACCTTCGACCAGTCCATGTCCTTCCGCGAGGCGATCAACATCGCGGACTTCCCGGTGGTGCCGCTGGAACACGAGATGAAGTGACCAAGTGCTGCCAGCCGCTCGATCCAGTCGTCGATCCCCTCGATGCCGGCAAGGTCGAGGCCATCGATGGGATATGGCGAAATCGTGCCGAGCCACTTGGTCAGCTTGTCCCAGCGCTCCTCCATGAGGAAGCTCTCCGGATAGGACTTGTATGCCGTATGCGGAAACAGCAACGGGACGATGTCTGCAATGGACTGCACATTGTCGATCGAGGCGTCACGGGCACGCAGGCTCAGCAGCTTGATCCGACCTTTCCGCGCCTGGAACCGCTCATCCAGCGCGGCGACCTGCGTCTCGCGCAATTCTTCCGCGCTGAACGTGAACCGCTGCGGATTATCCACCATGCTCAAAAGCTTATCGGAATTAATTCCCATCACATCTCTCCCACGAGCGTCATCCGTTTCGCCTTCGATGGACAAGTCCGAACGACTCGATTAATAGCATCTTGTGCGTTTCATTATTCACGATCCTCTTGGCAGCGCAAGCAGGATCCGCTCGAAGCAGGACATGACCGAACAAAGCCTTGAAACGACTGACGCCCTGGAAGCGGCCTCCAAAGCGGTCCGCGCCGGACGCCCGACGCGCGAGCAGGCACAGGCCCGCCACGCGCAATTGCTCGACTGCGCGTTCGACAGGTTTCTCGACAAAGGGTTCGAGCCGACCACGATCGAGGCCCTCGCAGCCGAAGTCAGCATGACCAAGCGCACGGTCTATGCCCGCTATCCCGACAAGGCATCGCTGTTCCGGGCAGCCATACGGCGGGGGACGGAGCGCCGTGCCGCCAAACCGGAGACGATAGAGGCAACGCGCGCCGATACGCTTGAAGAGACCCTGGTGAACATCGCCATGCTGCGGATTCAGCTTGCCGGCACTCCGGAAGGCGTGCGGTTGCAACGGCTGATCAACACCGAAGCCTATCGGTTTCCGGACATCTTCCAGACCTATTACGAGATCGCCGCCCTGCCCACCGTCCGCTTCCTGGCGGAAATTCTGGAAAACGAAACTCTTGCCGGTCGGCTCGCCATCGAGGACGCAACGCTTTCGGCCACCGTCTTCATGAGCATGGTGGTCAGCGCCCCCGTACGTTTCCTGATTTCAGGGAACGAGCTTCCAGCGCAGGATGTCGACCAGCGGGTCCGCTTCGCGGTGGGGCTGTTCCTGAAGGGTGCCCTACCTCGCTGAAATTGCCTGATCGAGATTCAAGGGAGAGAACAGAACAATGCCGCAAGCAGATGATCCATCGTATCCGCGCCAGCGATGCGTCGTCGTAACCGGGGCCAGCTCCGGAATCGGCAAGGCGACCGCCATGGCATTCGCCCGCATGGGCTGGCACGTCATCGGTACCGGAAGAGACGGGAAGCGCTGCGAGGAGGCCGAGGCGGATATCCGCGCGGCCGGCACTGCGACGGCACGGCTGGACATGATGCGCGGCGATCTTTCCGAAATGCACGAAGTGCGGCGCGTGGCACGAGAGATTGGTGCCCTGACCGACAAGGTGGACGTGTTGGTCAACAACGCGGGCGGTGTGCGCGATGCCTTTTACGGCACATCGGAAGGGCTGGAAGCGACATTCGCCGCCAATCACCTCGCTCCCTTTCTGCTGACCCGCGAGCTTCTGCCACTGCTGGAACGTGCTGCCGGAGACACGCCGCCCGGACTGGTCCGCGTGATCGCCGTATCGTCGAGCGGCCATCGCGCCTGCGCGGGAATGCGCTGGTACGATCTGATGATGAAAACCGCCTTCGAACCTGGTGCGGCCTATTGCCAGGCCAAGCTGGCGAACCTGCTGTTCACCCGTGAACTCCATCGCCGCCTGATCGACAAAGGCATCGTCGCCCTGGCCATGCATCCCGGCCGCGTGGGATCGAACTTCGCCAGCCACGGTGACGAAGGGATGCAGGCCTATATGGCCGCCAACGAATGTGCCGCTCCGGAGCAGCCCGCGCGCACGATCGTATGGTTGGCAACCGATCCCCAACTCGGTGGCAAGGGTGGCTGCTACTTCCATGACCTGGCGGAGGAACAGCCAGCACCGCAGGCGCTGGACGAGCTGGAGGCCGAAAAGCTCTGGATCGAGAGCGAGCGCATACTCGACAGAGTGCTGGAGCCCGCCACCTGATAACGGAAAATGCCGTCTCGCGCCGCGTCCTTGAGGAAACGGTCACGAGACGGCGTGCGACCCGTATAGGGCAATCGCAGCACGGCCCGGAAAGTTCCGGCTCGCACTACCCGATCGTCAAAGACGATCAACGATCGAGAACGACGGCGCGGCTGCTACACGAATTTTCAAACGATTGCACTACCCAACAGGCCTGTAGCGAACTTCGGATCGATTTTTTCGCGGCCGCTCATCGCCGTGATGGTCTCCCGCAGAGGCTGGCCCGTCAGCCTTGACCTGCCCTTCCCGCTCCGCGATGCCTCCCGCAAGCTGGAGGAAATCCCGATGATGACTGCCGTCGAACAAGACAACCGCCCCCGTCGCAGCGCGCTCTATCTGCCTGCCTCGAATGCCAAGGCCATCGCCAGGGCCCGCACGCTGCCTTGCGACATGGTCGTTCTTGACCTTGAGGACGCAGTCGCGCCGGAAAACAAGGAAGAGGCCCGCGCCGCCGCGGTGGCCGCGGTTGCCGAGGGCGGCTTCGGGGATCGCGAGGTCGCTATACGCGCCAATGGCATCGACACCGAATGGGGCGCCGCCGACCTTGCCGCCATCGCCGCTTCACAGGCTGACGCAGTGCTGGTGCCCAAGGTCAACGGGCCAGCCGACGTTGCCCGTTACCACGATGCACTCGCCGGCGCTGCGCCGGGGATGCGGCTCTGGACGATGATCGAGACGTGCGAGAGCGTCGGCAACCTCCCCGCCATCGCAGCCATGGCCAAGACGACGCGGCTTTCGCTCTGGATCATCGGCACAAACGATCTTGCCAAGGAAATGCGTGCGCAACTCACGCCGTGCCGCACGCCGTTCCTGCCCTTCCTGTCCATGGCAGTGGCAGCCGCCCGCGCCCATGGCCTGTCGATCCTCGACGGTGTCTGCAACGAGTTTCGCGACCTCGCCATGTTCGAGGCCGAGGCGCGTCAGGGCCTCATGTTCGGGTTCGACGGCAAGAGCCTGATCCATCCGGCGCAGATCGAGCCCTGCAATACCGTCTTCTCGCCGAGTGCGGCCGACCTGGACTGGGCGAAAGCCGTCATCGATGCTTTCGCCCTCCAGGAAAACCAGGGAAAGGGCGCCATCCGCGTGGAAGGCAAGATGACCGAACTGCTTCATCTGGAGCAGGCGCGGCGACTGCTGGAAGTTGCCCGGCTGATCGGGAAGAACGGGTAAGCAAACGGAGCCTTGGGGAATGACCCCAAGGCTTGTCCGTTCAGCCTTCCCCCTTGGAGCCCGGCACCCGAGCGATCTCTCCGGGCTCGTTGGCGATCACGTTCAGCACGGCCGTCCAGGCATCCACGTTCTGCTGGAGCGCCGCCGGATCGACTTTGTCGAGCGTGTCGTCCGGCGTATGGTGCAGATCGAAATAGTGCATGCCGTCCTGCCCGAGGTCGATCACCGCCAGTTCCTGCCTGGCGATGATACCCGAGACATCGGCGCCGCCCGTGGCCGGCTTGTCGTTGTAGACGATGCCCATCGGCCAGAGCGCGGCTTTCAGCTTCTCCGCCAGCGGCTCGTTGCCGTCGGCCAGGGTCAGGCGCAGCTGCCATACCTTGTCGGCGCCGAAATCGCTTTCCATCGCCACCGCGTGCGGCTCGGTTCCGTGCATTTCGGCATAGGCCTTGCTCCCGCCGCCGGTGACGCCCATTTCCTCGTTCCCGGCCCATAGCACGCGGATCGTGCGCAAGGTCTTGCCCCCCTTCTGCGCGGCCAGAGCAGCGGCGGTGACGATGCCGCAGCCCGAAGCGTCATCGATCGCTCCGGTCGCGAGATCCCAGGAGTCCAGATGACAGGCGAGCACGATCTTCGGCAACGAGGGATCGCGGCCCGGCAAGTCTGCGACCACGTTGCCGGAAGGCGCATTCGGGAACGGCTTGCCGAGCAAGGTCAGGTCGATCTTCATCGGCTTGCCGCGCTTGGCGATGCGCGCGATCAGATCGGCATCCGGGTTCGAAACGGCCCCCGCCGGAATTGCCTCCACGCCCTTGGCGAAAACGGTAACGCCCGTATGCGGGTTGCGATGGCTGTCAGTGCCGGCCGAGCGGATCACGATCGCCGCAGCGCCCTTTTGCGAGGCGATCGAAGGCCCGCGACGACGCACGTCGCCGTAAGGGCCATAGCCCGAACCGTCCTGGGCAGCGCGCATGGCATGGTCGACGAAGGCGATCCTGCCCTTTAGCGAGCCGTCCGGCGCGGCGCGCAGGGCATCGAGCGTGGGGAAATAGACGAGGTCGGCCTGGAGGCCCTTGGCAGGAGTCGGCGCAGAAAGGCCGAGCGCGGCAATGGCGAGCGCGTGCGGATAGGGCGCGGTGAGCTTTGCGTGCTCCTCTCCCCGCGTCCAGGCGAGTGTCCTGAACGGTTCGATCTTCACGTTCTCGAAGCCCAGCGCGTTCAGTTTCGCCTCGGCCCAGACGCGCGCCCGGCCTTCCTCCGGCGATCCCGCAAGGCGCGCCCCGATCTCGGTCGTCAGGCCCTCGACGATATCCCAGGCGACGCCCGATCCTTCTGTCGGCGTGGCCTGTGCCGGCAGCGGAGCGGCGGCAAGGAGCGGAGAGGCGGCGAGAAGCGCCGCGCGGGAGAATCTGCGTTGCATGACAGATGCCTAACCCGCTCCGTCGCTCCTGCCAACCGGTCCATCTCGGCAACGATCTCAGGGACCAAGATCTTTGGGCTCAAAATCCTAGCGGCCGATCAGGGCCGGCCCCGGAACCCATATCAGTTCCAGCTACGGCCGTCCGCCGATGCGCAGCCATATGGCGGCAGCTGACCGGAGAAGCGTTCCTTCATCTTGTTGCAGCCCCAGGTGCGCAGCGGTCCGGGCGCATAGCCGTTCAGCGCTATGCCGACTTCATCGTAGGGCGTGTCGCTCTGCGCGACGTACATGTACCAACGCCCGCCGAACATCACCAGTCCGGCAACGACGACAACGGTCACAACTTGCAGAATTTTCTGCATTTTCTTCTCCATCGACTTCAAGGGCGAGTGGCCCTGCCAGCGTGCGCCGAGGCAATCAAGTGTTTTTCCCCGTTAGATTTTCAGCCCATCCGGCCAGTGCTCGTCAGCCCCCCACCTGCCGATGCGGATCCGCCGCGCCACGCGCAGACGCCGCCCTGCCGCGTCACCCGGGGCGCTGCCCTTGGCAACGGGGCCGCGCGCCTGTAGAGCGAGCGGCAACTTTTCCGATCCAGATCCTATTTCCAGAGGAAACCGATGGCTGCCCAATACGCCTTCGTCATGAAGGGCATGACCAAGACCTTCACCGGCGCCCCGAAGCCGGTGCTGAACGACATCAACCTGCAGTTCTACCAGGGTGCCAAGATCGGCATCGTCGGCCCGAACGGCGTCGGCAAGTCCACGCTGATCAAGATCATGGCCGGCATCGACACCGATTTCACCGGCGAAGCCTGGGCGGGTGAGAACATCACCGTCGGCTATCTGGAGCAGGAACCGGAACTCGATCCGACCAAGACCGTGCTCGAAAACGTCAAGGACGGCGCGCGCGAGACGGCCGACATGGTCGAGCGCTTCAACGCGATCGGCATGGAGATGGGCGAGGAAGACGCCGACTTCGAAGCGCTCGGCGCCGAGATGAGCGAATTGCAGGACAAGATCGACGCGGTCGATGGCTGGACGCTCGACAACCAGCTCGAAATCGCGATGGAAGCACTGCGCTGCCCGCCGGGCGACTGGCCCGTGGAAAGCCTCTCGGGCGGTGAAAAGCGCCGCGTGGCGCTGACTCGGCTGCTGATCCAGAAGCCGTCGATCCTGCTGCTCGACGAACCGACCAACCACCTCGACGCCGAATCCGTCGAATGGCTGGAAAACCACCTCAAGGAATACGCGGGCGCGGTGCTGATGATCACCCACGATCGCTACTTCCTCGACCACGTGGTGGACTGGATCCTCGAACTCGATCGCGGAAAATACTTCCCCTACGAAGGCAACTACTCCACCTACCTGGAGAAGAAAGCCAAGCGCATGGAGCAGGAGGACCGCGAGGAATCCGGCCGCCAGAAGGCGCTCAAGGACGAGCTGGAATGGATGCGGCAGACCCCCGCCGCCCGCCAGACCAAGTCGAAGGCGCGTATCCGCAAGTTCGAGCAGCTTCAGGAAGCCCAGGCCGGCCGCAAGCCCGGCAAGGCCCAGATCGTCATCCAGGTGCCCGAACGTCTGGGCGGCAAGGTGATCGAGGTGAAGAACATCTCGAAGGCCTTCGGCGACAAGCTGCTGTTCGAAGACCTGTCCTTCATCCTGCCGCCGGGCGGCATCGTCGGCGTGATCGGCCCGAACGGCGCCGGCAAGTCCACCCTGTTCAAGATGCTCACCGGCAAGGAAACGCCGGACGAGGGTTCGATCGACATCGGTTCGACCGTGCACCTCGGCTTCGTGGACCAGAGCCGCGACCATCTGGACCCCAAGAAGAACGTCTGGGAGGAAATCTCCGACGGGCTCGACTACATGAAGGTCAACGGCCACGACATGTCGACCCGCGCCTATGTCGGCGCGTTCAACTTCAAGGGTGCCGACCAGCAGAAGAACGTCGGCAAGCTCTCGGGCGGTGAACGCAACCGCGTCCACATGGCCAAGATGCTGAAGGAGGGTGGCAACGTCCTCCTGCTCGACGAACCGACCAACGACCTTGACGTCGAAACGCTGGGCGCGCTGGAAGAAGCCATCGAGAACTTCGCGGGCTGCGCTGTGGTCATCAGCCACGACCGCTTCTTCCTTGACCGTCTGGCCACGCACATCCTGGCTTTCGAAGGCAACAGCCACGTCGAATGGTTCGAAGGCAACTTCGAGGCTTACGAGGAAGACAAGCGCCGCCGCCTTGGCGATGCCGCCGATCGTCCGACCCGCCTGGCTTACAAGAAACTGACGCGCTGATCCGCACGCGCGACGGAAAGCACGAGGCCGCCGCTCCCCTTGAGCGGCGGCCTTGTTCATTTTAAGGTCCGCCAAGATGAACGCCAGGCATCGGGGCGGTTCACCATTCCGACAGTGCCTCTCCCCTAAGGGTATTCCTTAGGATGAACCGCCATCGCCGGGCGGCAAATCCGGTTTGGAGACCGGACATGAAAAAGGAACATACACTGAAGGCGAAGACGCTTCTTTCGGCAGCTGCATTTGGCGCAATGGCCATTGCCGCTGCGGGGCTCGCCATTCCCACCGCAGCGTTCGCTCAGGAGCGCCCGCGCGGTGAAGACCGCAGCGGAGGAGAGCGACGTGGCGGCAACGGCGGCGCCAATCGCCCTGCACCCCAGTCGCAGCCGCGGCCTCAGGCCGTGCGCCCGCAACGTCCCGACGTCGCACGCCCCCAGCCGCAGCAGCGTCCCGATCGCGGGCCTGAGCGCGGCGTCGTGCGCGGCAACCCCAGCTGGACGTCCCAGGTGCGCTGGAACAACGGCTCCACGCCGGACAACCTGCGGGGCTCGCCCCAGAACAACGATCGGCGCAATGACGATCGTCGCGACAATGATCGTCGCTGGAACAACAACGACAATCGCCCCGATCGCAATGCCTGGGGCAAGGATCGCCGGGACAACGACGGTCGCTGGAACAACGACGCCAATCGGCCGGACCGCAACGCCTGGGGCAAGGACCGCCGCGATAACGATCGTCGCTGGAACAACCACGACAACCGCCCGGACCGCAACGGCTGGGGCCGGGATCGCCGCGACGACGATCGGCGCTGGAGCGGCAACGACAACCGCCGCTGGGACCGCAACGACTGGCGACGCGACAGCCGCTACGACTGGCAGCGCTATCGCGATCGCAACCGCTCGACCTATCGCATGGGCGGCTACTATGCGCCCTACCGGGATTACTCCTACCGCCGCCTGAGCATCGGGTTCTCGCTGGGTTCGATGTTCTACGGCAGCAACTACTGGATCAATGACCCGTGGCAGTATCGCCTGCCGCCCGTCTACGGCGCCTACCGCTGGGTGCGCTACTACGACGACGTATTGCTGGTGGACACCTACTCCGGCGAAGTGGTGGACGTGATCTACGACTTCTTCTGGTAAAGGCTTTGAACCCCCGGATTTCGCGATCCGGGGGTTCTCTTTCTTTTTCAGCCACAGCTTCCTGAGCAGCCGCGATTGATCCGTACCGATGACGCCCTAGTCTCGCGGACGATGCCGAAACCCGCCCACCCCGACTGCGATGCCCTGGCCAGGATCGGCACTAGTGTGCGCGAACGGCTGAGTACGGATCGCACGTTCGATCGACTCCACGTCGAAGGCGCGGAACTCTACCTGGCCGATGCCTTCCTCAGCGATGTCGATTGCCGCCACCTTATCGCTCTGATCGATCATGTCGCCTGCCCGTCCCGCCTGGTCGAGGAAGACGGCTGGGAGGACTATCGAACGAGCTTCTCGGGCGACATCGATCCCGACGACAGCGTCGTGAAATCGATCGATTCACGGCTGTGCGAGCTTACCGGGATCGATCCCCGCCACTGCGAATCGATGCAGGGCCAGCGCTACAACCAGGGCGAGTATTATCACGAGCACTGGGACTGGTTCGACACCAAAGCGCCGTACTGGCGCCGCGAAAGCCGTAACGGCGGGCAGCGAAGCTGGACGGCGATGATCTATCTGAACGCTGTCGACGAAGGTGGAACGACCGATTTCGTCCATCTCGATCTCAAGGTGGCACCCGCCAGGGGATCGCTGCTGATCTGGAACAACGCATTGCCGAACGGCAGCCCCAACCCCCTGACGATGCACGCGGCCCGTCCCGTGACCAGCGGCGTCAAGTACGTGGTGACGAAGTGGTTTCGCGCCCGCCCCTGGCGCTGACGCTCCGCCGGCAGGCTATCCGGCCTTGCCGCGTTCCGAATCGCGCGCTTCCAGATGGGCCAGCAGTTGATCGAAGCGGCGGTGCAGGCGGATGATTTCCAGCTGGGTGCGCAAGTTCACTTCGTAGTCGTGCCGCGCCGTGATGCGATCCTTGTCGGCCTGCCGGTTCTGGCTCATCATGATGACAGGCGCCTGGATCGCCGCCAGCATCGACAGCATCAGGTTCAGGAAGATGTAGGGATAGCCGTCGAAGGGCTTCAGCCCCAGCGCCGTCAAAACGGAACTGTTCAGCAGCATCCATGCGAACAGCACGACCGCGAAAGCTATGATGAAGCCCCAGCTTCCTCCCACCGCCGCCACGCCATCGGCCAGCCGATCGGCACGGGTGGCATGAAGCGCGGCGAGTTCGTCGGCATTGGGCCCACCCACGGCGCCGCTGGCGATGCGCCTGAGGACATCCTGGTCCTCCGCATCGAGATCGCCGAACCGACGCCCGAGCAGCTCTTCGGCGAGTTCCTCGGGCGTTCGGGGCGTTCGGTGCATGGCGTGGTCCGTCAGACTCTTTTCCGTCAGATTTAGGCCGAAAGGGCCTCCGCGATCAGCTTGCGCGTTTCCGGAACGCCGTAGAGCGCGATGAAGCTCCCCATTCGCGGCCCCTGCGAAGAGCCGAGCAGCGTTTCATACAGCGCCTTGAACCAGTCGCGCAGCGTTTCGAAACCGAACGTCTCGTTCTTGCCGATCTCGTAGACGATGTTCTGAAGGGTCTCGGCCGTAGCCTCGGACCCGGCCTTTTCCAGTTCCGCGTCCAGCACCTTTAGCGCTTCCGCCTCATTTGCATGGGGAGCACGGCGCTGGAGCGTCGGGGCAATGAAATCGCGGTTGGTGGCAAGGGCCGCGCGGACCATCTCGCCCAGCTCCGGATGCGCCTCGGGCGTCGCATCGGCGACATAGTTGCCGAGATACGACCAGACCTGCTCCGCCGTGGCATCGGAGCCGAGCACACCTACCAGATTGAGCAGCAGCGAGAACGTTACCGGCACGCTGTCCCCCGCCCCGCTATTGTCTTCGCCACTTTCGCCATTCGTGCGCAGCAGATGCCAGACCGGGTTGCCGAGCTGCTTGTCGAGCGCCTGGTCGGCCAGGTTTCCGCGGAACTGCCAGTATTCGTCCACGGCCTTGGGAATGACCCCGGCGTGAAGCTGCTTGGCGCTCTTCGGCTCGCGGAACAGATAGAACCCCAGGGACTCCTCCGTGCCATACGTCAGCCACTGCTCGATGGTCAGGCCGTTGCCCTTGGACTTGGAGATCTTCTCGCCGTTCTCGTCCAGGAACAGTTCGTAGATCAGGCCTTCCGGCTTGCGGCCGCCCAGCACCTGCACGATCTTGCCCGACTGGATCACCGAGTCGGTAAGATCCTTGCCGCACATCTCGTAATCAACGCCCAGCGCATACCAGCGCATGGCCCAGTCGACCTTCCACTGCAGCTTGGCCTTGCCGCCGAACACCGACTGCTCGACAACCGAGCCGTCCTCGTCGGTGAAGCGGATCATGCCGGTGGCGGCATCGATCACTTCGACGGGAACCTGCAACACCACGCCGCTGGTGGGCGAAACCGGCAGGACCGGCGAATAGGTCTTGCGGCGTTCTTCGCGCAGGGTCGGCAGCATGATGTCGAGAATGCCCTGGTTGCATTCCAGCACGCGGATCAGCGCGGCATCGAAAGCGCCCGAGTTGTAGCGATCGCTGGCCGAGACGAACTCGTAATCGAAGCCGAAACGGTCCAGGAAGTCGCGCAGCATCGCATTGTTGTGATGCGCGAAGCTTTCATGAGTCCCGAACGGATCGGGAATGCGGCTGAGCGGCTTGCCGAGATTGGCGCTGAGCACTTCGGCGTTGGGGATGTTGTCGGGCACCTTGCGCAGCCCGTCCATGTCGTCGGAAAAGGCCACGAGCCGGGTCGGCGCGCCGCCTGTCAGCGCTTCGTAGGCGCGGCGCACCAGCGTGGTGCGTAGCACTTCCTGGAACGTGCCGATATGCGGCAGACCCGAGGGGCCATAGCCGGTCTCGAACAAGACCGGCGCGCCGTTCGGTTTGCCCTGCGGATAGCGCTTGAGGAGCTTCTGGGCCTCCTGGAAGGGCCAGGCCTTGGACACACGTGCGGCTTCGATCAGGGCTTGTTCAGTCATGCAGCGCTCTTTGGCCAAAAGCGCGCAGAAGGCAAGACGTCACGCCAGCCAAGCGTCGGATGAGCCCGTCGTCCCGGACCTGATCCGGGACCGCTGGCCGTGAACGGCCCACCTCTCGGCGAGGTGCCCCGTCGCAAGCCATCGCCTCAAGGATTGCCAGCGGTCCCGGATCAAGTCCGGGACGACGAGTTTCCTACCCTTTTACCCCGTCACCCTTCCCGCCACTGCCAATCGTAGGCGAGCGGCGCCTCGCGGAATGCGAAGCGATCTATGTGGCGCGCAACCACATCGGTCAGCCGCTCCACATCTTCGCGATCCTGGCCCGAAATGGCAATGTCGATCCCCTGCCCATCAGCCGCCATGGTGGCGACAGCGTTCGGGAACGTCACCGTTCCGGTATCGCCCTCCACCTCGGTCTGGAGCTTGTGGCTCCAGTGCTTGCAGAGCTGGCGGACGTACTTGCCACCGTTCTCCGTGGCTACACGCGTCGCGATCACGTTCATCCTTCGATCCTTTCGATCTTGCGGGTCGCCTCGTCGAGGGCGTCGGCGATCTGCAGGATGATATCGCGATCGGTACCCTCTTTCGAAAGGCGATCGAACATCGCGGTCTTCAAGGCATGCATCGCCCGCCGAACGGGAGCGGGGTCCACTTTCTCGCGCGCTTCGGCCAGAGCGAAAAGACGCTCCTTCAGTGCGGCGGCCTTTTCCGTGTCGGCCTCAGCCTGGACGCGGCCCTGTTCGGTCGCCTGATAGGATTTGCGCGCGCCTTCCTCCTCGGCGGGAGCGATCAGGCCGGCTTCCTCCATATAAGTCAGCGCCGGGTAAACGACGCCTGGGCTCGGCGCGTATTCTCCGCCGGAGAGCGTTTCGATCTCGCGAATCAGATCGTAGCCATGGCGCGGCGCCTGGACGATCAGGGCCAGCAGCAGAACCTGAAGTTCCGACTGCTCGAACAACCGCTTGCGGCGACCGCCGGGCCTGCCGCCCCCGAAGCTACCACCGCCGAAGCCTTCTCCGCGCCCGCCGCGGCCTCGGCCCCGGCCTCCCGGAAAGCCATCTCCGAAATCCTCGAAGCCGCCGCCTGCGGAGGGACCACGCGCCATGCCAAAGCCGCCCCGCCCGCGCATCGCACGCTCTTCGTGACGATGTCCGCATTCGCCGTGACGACGCCGATGCGCGCCATGCTCATGGAAATTGAATGGGTTTCTCATATCTACTTTCTTCGTGTTCATGATGGCTACAAGATATATCTTAAAGCGATTTTTGCAAGAGACTAAAATGTATCTTGATGTATTTTCTTAAGGGCGGGGATGCGTTTTCGACCGCCGAGCCACTTCCAAGGTTTCCATTTTCCAACCGCCTTGCCTAAGACGAACGCCATGGCCGCCCTGCCCCTCCCCGCCCTACATGCCAGCCACGGCGGCGCCTGGCTCCGCGACCGGATGGGGACGACTCGTCCGGTGTCGAAAGGCGAAGCGGTAATGTCGGCGGCGGATACGCCGCTACTGCTGCTCAATGCGCCGCTTGTCGCGACCCGGCTGGGTTACCCCGATCTCTCCGGGCTCGACTTGCTGGAACTCTACGCCTTCATGCATCCCGCGCGGTTCGTGGTGCCGACGCCCAAGGGGCTCGCGGGCGCGCTTGGTCTGGAAGAACCCAAGGACGATGCGGACGTCGCGCGCCTGCTCCAGGAAGCCGCAGGATCGCTCCTTGACGTTTGCGAGAGCCCAGACTGGGAAGAACGCGAAGGCGCCTGGACCTCGCTTCAGTCGCTGACCCGCATGCGCTGGCCTTGGGCGACACTGCTGAACCCGCGCATCGCCAAGCCGGATCGTGCCGAAAGGTGGCTTTTCACCCGGTTGCCGGAGTGGGAGGAAGGCGCCGAATCGCCGCAACCGAGGCAAGTCTCGCTGGACCGCGACGACGTGTTGCAAAGGCTTGCACAGCTTACCGGCAGCGATGCGGAACAGCGCCCTACCCAGCAGGCTTACGCCGCCGAGGCCGCCGCAGCCTTTGCCCCACGTCAGTCGTCGGGACGGCCGCATGTGCTGCTGGCGCAGGCCGGCACCGGGATCGGCAAGACCCTGGGCTATCTGGCGCCCGCCTCGCTCTGGAGCAGCCAGTCCGGCGGCACCACCTGGGTTTCGACATATACGAAGGCGCTGCAACGCCAGTTGCGCAAGGAAAGCCGCCGCGCCTGGCCTGACCGCCGGGCGGACGGCACGCAGCCCGTGGTGGTGCGCAAGGGACGCGAAAACTACCTCTGCCTGCTCAATCTGGAAGATGCGCTGCAAGGCGGTTTCGCCGGGCGCGCAGCGATCCTGGCGCAGCTCGTGGCGCGCTGGGCGGCCTATAGCCAGGACGGCGACATGATCGGCGGAGATCTGCCCGGCTGGCTCGGCACCCTCTTCCGCCAGCGCGGCATCACCGCCCTGACCGATCGGCGCGGCGAATGCGTCTATGCCGGCTGCCCGCATTATCGGAAGTGCTTCATAGAGCGCGCCGCGCGCGCCAGCGCGGGCGCGGACCTCGTGATCGGCAACCACGCGCTGGTCATGATCAACGCAGCGCGCGGCCGCGATCACGCCGCCCGCCCCACGCGCATCGTGTTCGACGAAGGCCATCACGTCTTCGATGCGGCCGACTCCACGTTCGCCGCCGCCCTCACCGGCACCGAAGCCATCGAACTGCGCCGATGGGTGATCGGCCCGGAAAAGGCCTCGCGGGGCCGACGCCGCGGCCTTTCCGCGCGCCTGGCGGACGTCGCCAGCTACGACGAGGCCGGCGCCAAGGCGATCGAGGCCGCGCGGGCAGCCGCAGAAGCGCTGCCGGGCGACGGCTGGATGCAGCGGCTCGCAGACGGCGAGGCGTCGGGCCCGATCGAGGAGCTGCTGGCGGCCGTCCGCGCCACCGTCTATGCCCGCGACGAAAGCGGCGGTCAGGAAGCCGGCTATGGCCTGGAGACGGAGGCAGCGGGCCTTGAAGGATCTTTCGCGGAGATAGCCGAAGCGGCGCGCGAAGCGCTTGGCGAGCTTCGCCAGCCACTCGTTCGTCTGGGCCTGAGGCTCGAAGCGCTGCTGGAAGACGCGCCCGACTGGCTAGATGGCCAGGGACGTGCGCGGATCGAAGGTGCCCGCCAATCGCTGGGCTGGCGCGTGGATCTGTTGCTGGCCTGGGAGGCGATGTTGGGCCGCCTGAGCGGTCCTGCCGATCCGGAATTCGTCGACTGGCTGGCGCTCGATCGGTCCGAGGCGCGGGAATACGATGTCGGCATCCACCGCCACTGGCTCGATCCCATGAAGCCCTTCGCCAGCGTCGTGCTGGAACCGGCCCATGGCGTGGTCATGACTTCCGCCACGCTGCGGGACGGCGAAAACTGGAACAAGGCGATCGCACGCTCGGGCGTGGCCCATATCGATGTGACGCCGCGGCTTTCGGAACACCTCAGCCCCTTCGACTACGCGGCCCAGGCCGAAGTCCTGATCGTGAACGACATCCCGCGCGGCGATATTCCCGCGCTTGCCGGGGCTTACGCGCGGTTGATCGAATCGGCCGGAGGCGGCGTTCTGGGCCTGTTCACCGCGATCCGGCGCCTGCGCGCGGTCTACGGCCGCATCGCGGATCGCCTCGCCCGCGCCGGCCTGCCCCTTTACGCCCAGCATGTCGACCCGATCGACACCGGCACTCTCGTGGACATCTTCCGAGACGATCCGGCCGCATCGCTGCTCGGCACCGACGCCTTGCGGGACGGGGTGGACGTTCCGGGCGAGTCGCTGCGACTCGTGATCATGGAGCAGGTTCCCTGGCCGCGCCCCACGATCCTGCACCGCGCGCGGCGCCTTGCGGGGGGCGGCTCCTCTTACGACGACGGCCTGATCCGCGCCAAGCTCGCCCAGGCGTTCGGCCGCCTTATCCGCAGCCGCGGCGATCGCGGACACTTCGTGGTGCTTTCCTCGGCCTTCCCTTCGCGCCTGCTCAGCGCCTTCCCGCCGGGCACCCCGGTTCTGCGCGTTTCGCTGGAGGAAGCCTTGCATCGCGTCGCCTGGGATGGTTCAGAGGGAACCACAAGGTCCGACGAGGCCGCAAAGCCGCCCGGAAGCGTCACGGAGCACCCACCCCTTCGACCCGACTCCCAGTAGACCGAAAGCCTCGATGAAAACCCTTGGAATCTTCAGACACGCAAAGTCAGACTGGCACGATGCCCGGTTGCGGGACTTCGATCGCCCGCTCAACAAGCGCGGGCGCAAGGGCGCCGCGCTGATGGGGCTGCACATCCGCGACCATGCGGTGGGCTGGAAGCGCGTCCTCGCCTCCCCGGCGGTCCGGGTGACGCAGACAATCGAACTGGCGGGAGAAGCGGCCGGTGAAATTCCGCCGGTAACCTGGGATCGACGGATCTATCTTGCCAGTTCGGCAACGCTGCTCGATCTCCTGCGAGAACAGTCCGGAGATCCGCAGTCGATCATGCTGATAGGCCACAATCCAGGCCTGGAAGACCTGATCTTCGATCTCGTGCCCGATGACGGCACCAGCCCCATGCGCGATGTGGTGGAAGAGAAATTTCCAACCGCCGCTTACGCGGTCCTGGAACTGGACATCGAATCCTGGGACGAAATCAGCGAAGCGTCAGGCCGCCTCGTTCACTTGACCCGCCCTCGCGACCTCGATCCCGAACTCGGCCCCAACGCTCTCGACTAGTAGAGCGTTTTCTAATCAGGTGAAATCACCTGATGACTTGGAAAACGCGGTAAACCAATAACCTGGAGCCGTCGGCCACCGGACAGACGTCAGGCGGCCGCGAGCGCCTGCGCCAGCCTATCGCGGATGCGGACGAGTTCCTGCGTAATGATGTCCGGTTCGCCGTTGGAAAGCGGCGCAGCGTCCATCGGCTGGTTCGCTCCGGCCACGTCCTGCGGATCTGCCCCTTCAAGAGCCATGCGCGCACCGCGCAAGGTGTAACCCTCGCGATTGACCAGGCGATCGATCTGCCCGATCAGGGCTACGTCCTCAGGGCGATAGTAACGCCGATTGCCGCTCCGCTTGATAGGCTGAAGCGCGGGAAACTGCTCTTCCCAATAGCGCAGCACATGCTGGCGGATACCCAGCGCCTTCGTCACTTCGCCGATCGTGCGCAGCGCGTCAGGTGCTTTCCCATCGTTGAAGATGGCCGGCCCGGCAAGCGCCTGTTCCGAAGACAGCACTCGCACGGAAGCCTCTTCCTCAAGGAGAGGCTCTCCCGAACGGTTTGCTTCGCTGGCAGTCATTTCAGAACTCTCCGTATTACCGAGCCGATGCCGAATCCGGATCAGTCGGTAATGCGGTCCTTCAGCATCTGACTGGCCCGGAACGTCATGACACGGCGCGGTGTGATCGGCACTTCCACGCCGGTTTTCGGATTTCGCCCGATCCGCTCGCCCTTGTCGCGAAGCAGGAAAGTGCCGAATCCGGAAATCTTGACATTCTCGCCCTCAGAGAGGGCTTCAGACATATGCTGCAATATCGCCTCGACCATCGCAAGCGACTCAGACCTTGATAGCCCGAGCTTCCTGTGGATGGCTTCAGCGATTTCTGCCCTGGTCAATGTGTCCGTGGAGCGCATAAGTCCCGCATCCCCTCCCTGCGACAACCCCCCGGACAATATTATGAAAAAATGCGGGAAAAGCAATGCTTCCCCGCATCAATTCAACTCATGTCCCGAACGGGAGCAACAATCACATCCGAACGACGCTGGCGCCCCAGGTAAAACCGCCGCCCATGGCTTCCAGAACGACGAGATCGCCCTGCTTGATCCGACCGTCACGAACGGCCTGATCGAGGGCCAGAGGCACCGATGCCGCCGAGGTATTGGCGTGCTGACCGACGGTCATGATAACCTTTTCCACCGGCAAGTTGAGCTTGCGCGCAGTGGCATCGAGAATACGGGCGTTGGCCTGATGCGGCACGAGCCAATCGATATCCTCAGGAGAATTTCCAGTTTCCTCAAGGACTTCCCTGAGAACTTCCGCCAGGTTCACAACGGCATGCCGGAAGACTTCGCGACCCTTCATACGCAGCTTGCCCACGGTGCCGGTGGTGGACGGTCCGCCGTCGACATAGAGCAGTTCGTTATGGGCGCCGTCGGCATGAAGCCGCGTGGCCAGGATGCCCCGTGCGGCATCGCCGTCCTGTTCCTGCGCCTCGAGCACGACCGCTCCCGCGCCATCGCCGAAAAGAACGCAAGTGGTGCGATCTTCCCAGTCCAAAATACGGCTGAAGGTTTCCGAACCGATCACGAGCGCGCGCTTGGCCATGCCCGAGCGCAGCATCGAATCGGCTACCCCGACAGCATAGAGGAAGCCCGAGCAGACAGCGGCGACGTCGAATGCGATGCCGCCCCGGCAGCCGAGATTGTTCTGAACGATCGTGGCGGTGGCCGGGAAAGTCTGGTCAGGCGTGGCCGTGGCCAACACGATCAGGTCGATCGACGAAGGCTCGAATCCCGCCGCTTCCAACGCCTTGCGCGCAGCATCTGTGGCGAGACTGGACGTCGTCTCGTCAGGTGCCGCGATGTGACGGTTGGAGATGCCGGTACGTTCGACGATCCACTCGTCGCTGGTATCGACGCGCTCGGCAAGCTCTGCGTTGCTGACCGCGCGGCGCGGCAGGGCAGAGCCGGTGCCGACGAGAACCGAACGAAGCATCAGGCGCTCTCTTCCTGGACTCGGGGCTTGCCCAACGACGCCCCGCCCAGCCGGGCAAGGTCGGCGGAAATCCGCTCGGTCACGTTTTCCTCCAGAAGGCGTGCGGTCACCGCCACGGCATTGGCGACACCGGCGGCATTCGCACCGCCATGGCTCTTCACCACGATACCGTTCAGGCCCAGGAAAACCGCGCCGTTATGGTTGTTGGGGTCGAGATGATGCTTGAGCAGCTCGGTCGCGGGCTTCGAGATCAGGAAACCGATCTTGGACCGCAGCGAGCTGGTGAAACCGCGTCGCAGCAGGTCGGCCACGAAACGCGCCGTGCCTTCTACCGCCTTGAGCGCGACGTTCCCGGAAAAACCGTCCGTAACGACGACATCCATGTCTCCACGCCCGAGCTTGTCGGCTTCCGTGAATCCGTCGAAGGATATCGAAAGATCGGCAGCCGAAGCCTTGAGCATGGCCGCCGCTTCGCGCAGATCGCCGGTGCCCTTGGTTTCCTCGGTGCCGATGTTGAGCAGACGCACGCGCGGTTGCTCGCGCCCCGTAGCGACACGGGCATAGGCAGCGCCCATGACCGCGAACTGCACGAGATTGCGCGCATCGCACTCGGCATTGGCGCCAAGGTCGAGCATGACCAGGTCATGATCTTCCAGGGTCGGCAGCAGAGCGGCCAGCGCCGGGCGATCGATGCCGGGCATCGTACGCAGCGCAAGCTTGGAAATCGCCATCAAGGCGCCGGTATTGCCGGCACTGACAGCGGCTCCGGCGTCACCCGCCTTCACCGCCTCGATCGCGCGCCCCATCGAGGTGCCCTTGGCCCGGCGCAAGGCCTGGCTGGGCTTATCCTCGCCACTGATGACGCCTTCGGTATGAAGGATCTCGGAACTTGCCCTGAGATTCGGATGACTTTCGAGCGCGGCCTTGATCCGCGGCTCGTCACCGACCAACAGGAACTTGAAGCGGTCATGTCGACGGCGCGCGAGAGCAGCGCCTTCAATCATGACGCGCACGCCCTCGTCGCCGCCCATCGCATCGACAGCGATACGCGGCAGACTCATGGGCAACCTCCGAAAATCGTCTTGGTCTTAAACTTCGACCGCGACGATCTCACGACCATTGTAGTGGCCGCAAGCGTTGCAGAGGTTGTGCGGACGCTTCAGTTCGCCGCAGTTCGGGCATTCATGGAAAGCCTCGACCTTCAGCGCGTCGTGGCTACGACGCATGCCACGGCGGGAGGGGGTGGTCTTTCTTTTAGGGACAGCCATTTCGGCACCTGTTCCTGAAACTGGATTATTGTCAAAAAGGCCGCCGGAAACCGTATTCGCGGACCGGCGGCTTTGCGAAGGCGCGCCTATAACCGATTTCTCGTGAGTTGCAACCCGTCAGTCCCCGCAGCATCACCGTGAAAATCCACTTAGGGGGAAATCTGCCCATGATTCTTCAAACGACACTGTGCCTTGCCGCGGCGGCCGGCATTATCACCTTCTGGCATATAGCACGGATCGGCCAGCTGCGCGTACGCGAGAAGGTGCTGTTCGGCGATGGCGGCCACGACCCGCTCGCCCGCCGCATGCGCGCGCAGCTGAACTTCGTGGAGAGCACACCTTTCGTATTGATCCTTGCCGCCGCCATAGAAATGACCGGCAAGGGCGGCACATGGCTGGCGGTGGTCGGATCGCTGTTCATGCTGGGCCGCGTGGCGCACGCGCTTGGCATGGACATAGACCGGCCCAACCCGCTGCGCATGGTGGGCGTTCTCATCACCATCCTGACGCTTCTGGGCCTGTCCGCGATCGCGGTCCTGATCGCGCTGGGACGGTTCTGAGAATCGAAAAGGGCGGCGCACCGCACCGCCCTTTCATTTTATCCGTTCGAAGCAGGTGCTCAGGCCGGCAGTCCACGCTCCAGCGCGGCGTCGCCTACATAAGGATTCGTCTGCCGCTCGTTTCCGAACGTGCTGATCGGCCCATGCCCCGGGACGAAAGTCACTTCGTCGCCCAGAGGCCAGAGCTTGCGGGTGATCGAATCGACGAGATCCTCCAGGTTGCCACGCGGGAAGTCCCAGCGGCCGATCCCGCCCTGAAACAGAACGTCGCCCACCATCGCGAACTTGCTGGGCGCATGATGGAACACGACGTGGCCCGGGGTGTGCCCCGGGCAGTGGACGACATCGAGTTCCAGCTCTCCCACCGTGACCTTGTCGCCATCCTCAAGCCAGCGATCGGGCTCGAAGGTATGCGCTTCCATGTTCCAGCGCGGGCCATCGTCGTTGAGCTGCGCTATCCAGAAGCGATCTTCCTCCTGGGGCCCTTCGATGGGAACCCCCATTTCCCGGGCGAAGACGCCGGCCATGCCGCAGTGATCCAGATGGCCATGCGTAACGAGGATTTTCTCCAGCGTTACGCCGGTCTTCTCCAGAGCCTGGCGCAGCTTGGGAAGATCGCCGCCCGGATCGACGAACGCGCCGCGCATGGTCTTGGTGCACCATATCAGCGAGCAATTCTGCTGAAGCGGCGTGACGGGAATTATGCCGACGCGCATCGGCTGCGGCTCAGGGTCATGGGTCATGACTGCGGAAATGGCCGCAAGCCCGGTCGAATGCAACCTCTGCCCCGGCTTCAAACTCTGGCTTCAGATTGTAGTCTCAGATCCGCCCGCCCTTCCAGACCACGCGGCCGATCACCTCGATCTCCTCCAGCCCGCATTCGATGGGGCGATAGGCCGGATTGTCGCTCAGCAGAGCTATTCGCCCCGCCCTTCCCGCTTCCAGCCGTTTAACAAGCACGGTATCGTCGAGCCGGACGACGTGGATCCCATCGCGCAGGGGCCGCCAATCCCGATCGACCAGGATTTCGTCACCGTCACGCAGCACGGGCTCCATCGAATCCCCGCTGACGACGATCGCGGAAAGCATCTCCGGCCTTAGCCCCATCGACCGCAGCCAGCGCGGCGAGAAGCGGATCGCTCCGAAGATTTCCTCGCCATCGGGCAGCGCACCCGGCCCTGCGGAAGCGCCGATGGCCAGGCGGGGAACATCGACCCAATCTGCGGCGTAGGAATTTTTCTCGGAAGTGTAGGATTTTTCCTTCGATTTGCCGAATTCCGATTCGTCGACGCCGAAGAAGCGAGCAAGCGTTCCGCGATCGCCCTCTTCCAGTTTTCGAGGACTCCCCTTCCTTATAAACTGCTGAAGATATGATGTATTTTTCCCTATAAGACGCGACAGCGACGAAAGACTGACCCCCTGCTCCTCGGCCAGTTCCAACAAGCGACGGCGGGTTTCGGCGTTTTCCATAATGTAATCCTACGCGTAGGAAATTTCCTAGACAAGCCCTCACGAGTTGGAACATATTAGGAACAGATAACGCGATTCCCGCATCGGAGCCGGCCCATGCTTTTACGCCAGATAGAGCGCTTCCTGCGCCTCACCCGCATGTCCTGGACGAAATTCGGCCGTCTTGCCGCGCACGATCCCCGATTCGTCGGCGACTTGCGCAATGGGCGCCAGCCCCGCGCCGGGACGTCAGCTCGCGTCCGCCTTTTCATGACGTCTTATCTGGAGAGCCCACATGCACGTTAATTTTGCCCATGACCGCTCCATGCTGCAGTCGGCTCGCAAGGCCATGGGCGAGGCCACGGAGCGCGCCTTCTCACGCGGGCCCTGGCTGGTTCTGCTCGCTGAAATCCTGAAGCTGGCCGGTCCACGGGTCGAATTCCTGCGCCACGCCGAACGCGCGTGGAGCAGCGCCATGTTCTCGGGATCACGGCACACCATTGCCCTCGCCTTCACCGACGACGCGGCCATTTCGGACGGAGAACGCCTGATCGAAGCCCTGCCCGAACACGAATTCACGATTCCCGGCCAACTGGTCGCAGATGCCACCATTGCCGAGGCACATCACCGGGCCGGGCCACCACCCTGCCTGACACTGGAAGTGGAGCTGCTTCTGCTCGACGACTGCTGAAGGCTCTCGGATCACGGCGAAAGGCGGGCCCGGCGCCCGCCTTTCGTCATTCTTACAGCGCGCGCGACAGTTCCTTGATCTCGGTATTCAGGATCCGGTCGTTCTCGGAATAATCGACCGGGCAGTCGATCAGATGCACGCCCGGCGTATCGCGACAATGCGCCAGCAATTCCCTCAGATGAGCGGCGCTTTCCACGCGGTATCCGCTCGCGCCGTAGCTCTCGGCATATTTCACGAAGTCCGGATTGCCGTAGGTCAGCCCGAAATCGGCAAAGCCCATGTTGGCCTGCTTCCAACGGATCATGCCATAGGCGTTGTCGTTCAGGATCAGCACGGTGAGATTGAGGCCCAGACGGACGGCCGTTTCCATCTCCTGGCTGTTCATCATGAAGCCGCCATCGCCGCAGACGGCGAAGATCTTGCGATCGGGATAGACCATTGCGCTTGCCATGGCGGATGGCAGGCCCGCTCCCATCGAAGCCAGCGCGTTGTCCAGCAGCACCGTGTTCGGCTTGTGGGCACTGTATCCGCGCGCGAACCAGAGCTTGTAGACACCGTTATCCAGACAAACGATCGCATCGCCGGGAAGCGCGTCGCGCACCTGCTGCACCAGATGCGGCGGGAAGATCGGAAACCGCTCGTCGGCTGCCAGCTTCTTCGTGTGCTCAAGTTCGGCCTTGCGATAGCCGAGCATGGCATCGAAGTTCCACCTGGCCGAGGGTGAGATCGCCTCCTTGATCTGCCAGACCGCGTTGGCGATGTCGCCGATGACCTCGATATGCGGGAAATAGACCGGATCGACCTCGGCCGTCTTGGTCGAGACGTGGATCACCACGCGCTCATCGCCTTCGACACTCCGCTTGCCGTCGTTGTGCATGAAGAACGGCGGCTTTTCGATGACGTCGTGGCCGATATTGATGATGCAATCGGCATCCTCGATGGCGCGATGGACGAAATCACCCGATGAAAGCGCCGCGCAGCCCAGGAAACGCGGATGACGCTCGTCGATCACGCCTTTGCCGAGCTGGGTGGTGAGAAACGGAATGCCGGTCTTCTCGACGAACTCGCCGAGCATCTTGCTGGTCATCTTGCGATTGGCGCCTGCGCCGATCACCAGTACCGGCCGCCGGGCCTTCTCCAGCGCCTCGACCGCCTGAGCGATCGATTTCACGTCCGCCGTGGGGCGGCGCACGGTCGAGCGGACGATCGGGCGCGAATCGGTGAATTCGTCGGCAATGTCCTCGGGCAATTCGACGTGGGCGGCGCCGGGCTTTTCCTCCTCGGCTATGCGGAAAGCCTCGCGCACGCGGCTCGGGATATTGTCCGAACTGGCCATCTGGTGTGCGTACTTGGTGATGGGCTGCATCATCGAGACGACGTCGAGGATCTGGAAGCGGCCCTGCTTGGATTTCTTGATGGGCTTCTGGCCGGTGATCATCAACATCGGCATTCCGCCGAGAGTGGCGTAGGCTGCGGCGGTCACGAAATTCGTCGCCCCCGGACCCAGCGTCGAAAGACAGACGCCCACCTTGCCGGTGTGGCGGCCATAAGTCGCCGCCATGAACCCCGCGCCTTGCTCATGCCGGGTCAGGATCAGCCGGATCTTTTTCGAGCGAGACAGCGAATCGAGAAAATCGAGGTTCTCTTCGCCGGGCACACCGAAAATGTATTCAACGCCCTCTGCTTCAAGACACTCGATGAACAGATCGGATGCCTTGCGCTTGTCGCTCTCCGCCATGTGCCGTTTCCCTCATGCTCAAGCCGTTTTGCTTGTCTTCCGGGAATGTGCCGAGGAATTCAATGGCGCGCACCTGATCAAAGCAGCGGCTGCTCAATAGCCCTGTGATAGATCGACAAGATGCTCCAGCGGCCTGCCGTCGAGGAAGTGCCGAAGATTGGAAAGAAACCGCGCAGATCCTCGCTCGAACAGACTGTCCTGCGCGCGGCCGGCGAGATGCATCGATATATGGATATTTTCGCGGGACCATAGCGGATGGTCGGCGGGAAGCGGCTCCGGTTCGGTCACATCGAGGAACGCGCCGCCCAGATGTCCCGAATCGATGGCCGCCAGCAGGGCGTCCTGCTCGATGACGGTGCCGCGCGCGAAGTTGAGGAACACCGCGCCGGGCTTCATCGCGGCGAATTCCTCTTCCCCGAACATGCGCTGCGTTTCCGGAGTGGAGGGGACGATCGCAATGACCCAGTCGAACCGGCCGAG
This sequence comes from Novosphingobium sp. ZW T3_23, assembly GCF_044987305.1. NCBI lineage: Bacteria > Pseudomonadati > Pseudomonadota > Alphaproteobacteria > Sphingomonadales > Sphingomonadaceae > Novosphingobium > Novosphingobium sp. ZW T3_23. Next base: position 24,190 of record NZ_JBJDRF010000004.1, on the reverse strand, counting down.
TTGGCCACGCCAGGCGTCCGAGCCGAGATCACCCGGACCGGGGCGTCGCCGCACGCCGGTTACTTCCGCGCCGAAAACGCGCAGGATTTCCGCGATCCGTCCGCCGATCTCTCCCGCTCCAACCACCAGCACCTGCGAGCCGAGCAGTTCGCGCTTGCCCGGCGGCTGCGCCAGCCATTCATGCCGATCCTGCGCCCGCACCACCTGCCGCCAGCCTTTCGCGACCGTGAGCATCCCCATGACGGCATATTCCGCCACCGACTGGGCGTGGATTCCCGAACCATTGGTCAACTCGATCTTGCGATCGGCAATCAGCGAGAGAGGAAGCCAATCCACGCCCGACGAGAGCGCCATATACCAGACCAGCTTGTCCGCCGCAGCGATGAACTCGGCGGCAAGCGCGGGCGCGACCGGATCCAGCCAGGCAATCTCTGCCTGCGGCGCTAGTTCAAGAAGCTGCTCGCGTCCTTCGTACCAGGCCGGCTCGATGCCATCGGGCAAGCGGCCTTCCAGCAAGGCTTGCGACTTGGCGTTGATCACGGCGATGGTCATGGCGAACTCCGGTACCTGGCTTATCTCAAGATCTCAGCCGGTGATCGGCACGGCCATGCAGATTGGCAAGGCCGTGCAGGTTGCACTTAATGCAACCGCAATTTCGCCAGCTTCACCTTCAGCCGAGCTTCCATTCCCAGCCGAGCGGATCGCCGTCCATCGCCTCGACACCCCTCGCGGCGAGTTCGTCGCGCAAGGCGTCAGAGGTCGCAAAGTCCTTCTCCGCCCGAGCGGCCTTGCGGCGGGCAAGAACGTCCTCGATCTCGGTTTCGGTGATTTCGGCCGCCTTGGGACGAAGGCGCAAGTCGGCACGGGCCGTTCCGAAAAGGTTGAGGCCGAGCACGGCATCCATCGTCTCGACCGCGGCGCGCTTGGCAGAGGGATCCACCTTCTTCGCGGCCAGCACATCTTCCAGCGCCGTCAAGGCCACGGCGGTGTTGAGATCGTCTCCGATCGCCTTCTCGAAAGTTTCGAGCATGGGCGCCAGCTTGGGATGAGCCGGATCGCCCGCTTCAACCTCGCGGAGACGTTCCACCACGATGATCATGCGCTTGAGACGCACCAGCGCGGCCGCGAGCCCCTCCCAGGAGAATTCCAGTTCGGAGCGGTAATGGGCCTGAAGGCACATCATGCGGTAACCGCTTGGGTGATAGCCCCGGTCGATAAGCAGTTGCAGGCGCAGGAATTCGCCCGACGACTTGCTCATCTTGCCCGATCTCTCGACAAGAAAATTGTTGTGCATCCATATCTTGGCGCCGGAATTTGCAGGCACGTCGAGGCCGCAGGCGTCGTCCGGCTTGCAGCAGAACGCCTGGTTCTGCGCGATCTCGTTGGGGTGATGGATCTCGCGGTGATCGATGCCGCCGGTATGAATGTCGAAGGGAAAGCCCAGCAGGTCGCCCGACATCACGGAGCATTCGAGATGCCAGCCCGGAGCACCCCTGCCCCAAGGCGAATCCCACTCCATCTGGCGCTTTTCGCCAGCCGGCGTCTTGCGCCAGATCGCGAAGTCGGCCGCATTGCGCTTGCCTTCGACGGCCTCGATCCGCCCTTCGCCCTCGTCCGTCACGGCACGCGCGAGGCGTCCGTAGTCGGCAACGGTGGAAACGTCGAAATAGAGGCCGCTTTCCAATTCATAGCAATGGTTTGGCGCAATTTTCTCGGCAAATTCTATCATCTGGGGCACATAGTCGGTCGCGATCGACCACTTGGCCGGCTGGCGGATGTTCAACGCTTCGATGTCGGCCCAGTAGGCCTGGGTATAATGCTCGGCGATGTCCCATATCGATTGGGCCTGAGCCTTCGCCATCTTCTCCATCTTGTCTTCGCCGGCGTCGGCGTCGTCGGTCAGATGGCCGACGTCGGTGATGTTGATGACGTGGGTGAGCTTGTAGCCCCGGTGGCTTAGCGTCCGGCCCAGGATGTCCGCGAAGACATAGGCGCGCATGTTGCCGATGTGGGGGTAATTGTAGACCGTCGGCCCGCAAGTATAGACCCGCGCCTCGCCTGCATGGACGGGCTGGAACGGCTCCAGCTGGCGGGTCAGGCTGTTGAACAGGGTCAGGCTTTTGGGTTCGGTCATGGCGCGGGGCATAAGCGGCAGGCCGATGCGAGGTCAATCCTCCTCGTCCTGGAGGAAGCCCGTCGTCCCGGACTTGATCCGGGACCGCTGGCGGTGAACGGCCGACATCGAGGCAGGGCGCTCTTATTGGAGCTATCGCCTCAAGGACTGCCAGCGGTCCCGGATCAAGTCCGGGACGACGGCTTTCTCAAGCGTTTTCATTCACCGGCTCTCAGGCCCTTCACTCTTATCTGTTCTCAAACCTTCACTGCGGAGTTCTCAATCCTTAACTCTCACCCGTCCGCAAGCCGTCACTCTTCCTCGAACAGTCCCGCGAGCTGCTCGATCATCGTGCCGCCAAGCTGTTCGGCGTCCATGATCGTCACTGCGCGGCGATAATAGCGCGTGACGTCGTGGCCGATGCCGATGGCAACGAGCTGGACCGGGCTCTTGGCCTCGATCCATTCGATCACGCGGCGCAAGTGCGCTTCGAGATAACCCGCCGAGTTCACCGAAAGCGTCGAATCGTCCACCGGCGCACCGTCGGAGATCACCATCATGATCCGCCGATCCTCGGGGCGCGCCAGCATGCGGTTGTGCGCCCAGAGCAGCGCTTCGCCGTCGATGTTTTCCTTCAGCAGGCCTTCGCGCATCATCAGGCCGAGGTTCTTGCGCGCCCTGCGCCAGGGCTCGTCGGCCTTCTTGTAGATGATGTGGCGCAAGTCGTTGAGACGCCCCGGATGCTGGGGGCGGCCGTTCGCCAGCCAGGACTCGCGGCTCTGCCCGCCCTTCCAGGCCCGGGTGGTGAAGCCCAGGATCTCGACCTTGACGCCGCAGCGCTCCAGCGTGCGCGCCAGCACGTCCGCGCTGATCGCCGCGATCGAAATCGGACGGCCACGCATCGAGCCGGAGTTGTCGAGCAGCAAGGTAACCACGGTGTCCTTGAACTCGACGTCGCGCTCCACCTTGTAGGACAGCGACTGGCCGGGCGAGACGACCACGCGGGCCAGGCGCGCCGCGTCCAGCAGGCCTTCTTCCTGGTCGAAGTCCCACGAACGGTTCTGCTGGGCCATGAGGCGGCGCTGCAACCGATTGGCCAGCCGCGTCACCACGCCCTGAAGGCCCTTCAGCTGCGCGTCCAGATAGGCCCGCAGGCGAGTCAGTTCCTCATCGTCGCAAAGCTCCGAAGCGACCACGATTTCGTCGTAGGCCTCGGTGTAGACCTTGTAGTCGAAACTTTCGGGAATATCGGTCCAGGGGCGGTTCGGCCGGACGGGCATCATGCCCTCCTCGCTTTCCTGTCCTTCTTCGCCGTCTTCCATCTCGTCCGAGTTTTCGCCCTCGGCCTCGCTCTCGCCTTCGTCCTGACCGCTGGAAGGCTCGGCGGCCATCTCGGTGGACTCAGGCTCCTGCCCGCTCTCGTCGCCGGTTTCGTCTTCCTCGGTCTGGTCGTCGCCGTCCATGTCCTCGGACTCTTCGGGCGGCTGTTCGATCTGCTCGGCATGGGTCATCTCCAGGTGCATGAGCATGTCGAGCGAGAGCTTCTGGAAGGCCTTCTGGTCCTCGATGGAATCGGCCAGCGCCTCGAAATCGTCTCCGGCCTTCGATTCGATCCAGCGCCGCACCATGTCGACGCCGAACTGGGCAGGTTCGGGCACCGGCTGTCCGGTGAGCCGTTCACGCAGCAAAAGCGCCAGAGCGGTGGGGATCGGCACGCCATCCGGGCTATCGGCGCGGGTGATGGGGTCGCTGGCGATGCGCGCCTCCAGCGATGCGTCGAGATTGGCACGCATGCCCGCGTAATGATTGGAGCCCAGCGCCTCGTAGCGCACCGTTTCCACCGCATCGTAGCAGGCCCGCGCCGAGGGATCGGCCGGGGCATTGCGCATATGCAGCTTGTCGTTGTGATGGCGCAGGCGAAGCGCGAAACTGTCCGCATAGCCGCGTGCCTGCATGGCTGCCGCTTGCGGGATCGAGCGACCGGGCATCGGCACGCGGAACGTCTGACCGGTGGAACTGGGAGCGTCGGCGGTCCAGTTCACCTCGATCTCGGCATCCTGCGCAATGGCGCGAGAGGCGCCGGTCAGGGCCAGCTTGAAGCGATCGACGGGAGTTTCTTCGGACATGCCACGCTCAATGGCGGCTTAGTCCGCCTGGTGCAAGCCGGGATGGCGCGTTGGAGGAAGCGCCGCAGAGAAGAAGGAGAAAACGTCGTCCCGGGCTCGACCCGGGACCGCTGGCCGTGAACAGCCCACTTCAAGGCTGGGCGCTCACACGAGAGCTATCGCCTCAAGATTTGCCAGCGGTCCCGGATCGAGCCCGGGACGACGTCGTTCAGGTCAGAGCGACTGGCCGGTCTTGGCCCAGTCGGCCATGAAGCCTTCGATGCCCTTGTCGGTCAGGACGTGCTTCACGAGGTTCTTGATCACTGCCGGCGGCATCGTCGCGACATCGGCACCGATGCGGGCGCATTCGAGGACGTGGACGGGGTGACGGATCGAGGCGGCGAGAATCTCGGTTTCGAAGGCGTAGTTGTCGTAGATCAGGCGGATGTCGCGGATCAGGTCCATGCCATCGAAGCCGTTGTCGTCATGACGGCCGACGAAGGGCGAAACGAAGCTGGCGCCAGCCTTGGCGGCGAGCAGGGCCTGGTTGGCCGAGAAGCACAGCGTGACGTTGACGAGCGTGCCGTCGCTGGTCAGCTTCTTGCAGGTCTTGAGGCCGTCGATCGTCAGCGGCACCTTGATGCAGACGTTGTCCGCGATCTTGCGGAGGATTTCGGCCTCGCGCATCATGCCTTCATGGTCAAGCGCGACGACTTCGGCGCTGACCGGACCATCTACCAGACCGCAGATTTCCTTGGTCACTTCCAGGAAATCGCGGCCCGACTTGGCGATCAGCGAAGGATTGGTGGTAACGCCGTCGAGCAGGCCGGTGGCGGCGAGATCGGCGATGTCGTTGGTGTCGGCGGTGTCGACGAAGAACTTCATGGCGCGGTTCCTGTGAATGCGAAGGCTGCGACGGGAACGCGGCGGCTCCCGTCGATTCTGGCGCTCCCTATAGGGAAGCGCGCCCTTTCCCGCTACCTGCTACTTGGCCCCGGCCGAACGGGTTTTCCCGATCAGCCCTTCTTCAACGCCCCGATCAGTACCGAGTCGTTGGTTTCCTCCGGATTCTGCCGGATAGCCGCCTCGGCCGCGCCGATTTCGTACCAAATGCCGTTGTCGGCATCGAGCGCGAGGGCATGGGCTGTATCCTGCACGGTCACGCCCTTGAGCGCGGCGATCGCCTGGTTCAGCGTGTTGTCCTGCGCCTCGTTGATGGCACGCTCGATCTCGGGGATCATGGCATTGACCAGCGCGGGCCCCATGGCGCGTCTCAGGAGCGTGGTGGCGGCGGTATTGCCCCCGGCCAGCACTTCGGCGGGATTGGGGATCGGCACGCTCTGCACGGCCTTGAGCACCAGCGGGCCCGCCACGCGCGCACCGGGCGTCGCGAAGAGGTTGAGCTGGTATTGCAGCTTGTCGCGAAACGCCTTCGACTTCAGCACGCCGCTGGTGGTCTTCCCCGGTCGGCCGAACAGCACGGGAAGCGGGATGCGCGCCACCGGGCTGGTCCAGAAACCTTCCGGCTGACCGAGCCACGCAAAAGCGCGTTCCGACGATGTGCGCATGAGCCGGCGAACCGGATCGGCGCTTGCGGAACCGGCGGAGCCGGACCCCGAACCCGCGAGAGTCGAGCATCCGGGCAGCATCAGCACGCCCGTGGCGAGCATCCCCAGGAGAACGCCCCGGCGGCTCCAGTCCGTGTCCGATTCCACCGATTTATCCCCTGTTCCCCAATTCGCCATCATCAACTCCTTCACGCGCACTTGCAGCAGTGCCTATATGCAACCCGCATGAAACGCGTCCGAATCCTCGTCTTCAACGCTGCACTTGGCGTCCTCGACTACCGCGTCCCCGAAGGCATGGCGATAGAATTCGGATCCGTTGTGATTGCGCCGCTCGGTCCCAGGCAAGTCCTCGGGATCGTTTGGGAACCGGAACGCCTGCCCGGGCAGGATGTGCCGGAATCCAAGCTGCGTCCGCTGATCGAAGTCCTGCCGGTTCCGCCCCTGCCCAAGCGGCTGCGACGCCTGATCGAGTGGACGGCCGACTATTATTGCGCCGCACTGTCCTCGGTGGCGCGCATGGCGCTCGGCAGCATGGCGGCGCTGCGCGGCGGCGGCACGACGACCGAATACCGGCTGACGGGCCAGGAACCTGCCCGCCTTACCCCCCAGCGCGCCGCGGCGCTGGATGCGCTTCAGAACGAACAGGCCTCGATCAAGGAACTGGCCGAACTGGCCTCGGTCTCCGAAGGCGTGCTGCGCGGCATGGTCGGCGCCGGGCTGCTGGAGCCCGTGGCGGTCGATCTTGACCGGCGCTACCCCCCGGCCCGCCCCGAACATGCCCAGCCCACGCTTTCCGAAGGACAGCAGCACGCGGCCGACATTTTCGTGGAAGCGGTGAAGACCCGCAAATTCGCACCCTTCCTGCTCGACGGCGTCACCGGTTCGGGCAAGACCGAGACCTATTTCGAAGCCGTGGCCGAGGCCTTGCGAATGGGGCGGCAGGTTCTCGTCCTGCTCCCCGAGATCGCGCTGACCGAGAATTTCCTGCGCCGCTTCGAGCATCGCTTCGGCGTACCTCCGATCCTCTGGCATTCCTCGCTCAAGTCCAGCGAGCGACGCCGCGCCTGGCGCGCGATCGTGGCGGGCGAGGCGCAAGTGGTGGTCGGCGCGCGTTCGGCACTGTTCCTGCCCTATGCGAACCTGGGGCTGGTCGTGGTGGACGAGGCCCACGAAGTCTCCTTCAAGCAGGATGACGGAGTGCGCTACAATGCCCGCGACGTGGCCGTGATGCGCGCCAAGTTCGAGGCGATCCCGGTCGTGCTCGCCAGCGCGACGCCTGCACTTGAATCGATGCAGCTTGCCGAGGCCGGCGTCTATCGCAAGATCGACCTGCCCTCGCGCTTCGGCGGCGCGCAATTGCCGGACATCCAGATCCTGGACTTGCGGCAGGAACCGCCGGAGCGCGGCAAGTGGCTCGCCCCCCGCCTGGTCGAGGAAATGAAGGCCAGGCTGGCGCGCGGCGAACAGTCGCTGCTGTTCCTCAATCGCCGGGGCTATGCGCCGCTGACGCTCTGCCGCCACTGCGGCTATCGGTTCCAGTGCCCGAACTGCACGGCCTGGCTGGTGGAGCACCGCTTCTCGCAGCGCCTTGCCTGCCATCATTGCGGTCACGAAGTGCCGGTGCCGGATGCCTGCCCGGAATGCGGCACCGGCGATTGCCTCGTCGCCTGCGGTCCCGGCGTCGAGCGCATTGCCGACGAAGTGGCCGAAGTCCTGCCCGAGGCGCGGGTTGCCCTCGTCACGTCGGACACCATGAACACCGCCGAGGCGGTCGGCGAATTCGTCGCCAAGGCTGAAGGCAAGGCGATCGACGTGATTGTCGGCACGCAGCTCGTCACCAAGGGATACCACTTCCCGGATCTCACGCTGGTGGGTGTCGTCGATGCCGATCTCGGCCTCGAAGGCGGTGATCTGCGGGCTGCGGAGCGCACGTACCAGCAAGTCGCGCAAGTCGCCGGACGGGCGGGACGCGGCGAGAAACCCGGCGAAGTGCTGATCCAGACGCGGCACCCGGAGGCTTCGGTGATCTCCGCACTGGCCGCCGGAGACCGCGACGCCTTCTACGCCGCCGAAACCGAGGCTCGCCGCGACGCGGGCGCTCCGCCCTTCGGCCGCTGGGCGGCGATCATCGTCTCCTCGGAAGACCAGTCCGAAGCGAAAGCCGCCGCCCGCGCCATCGGCGGTACCGCGCCCAACCATCCGGACATGCTGGTGCTCGGCCCTGCCCCTGCGCCACTCTCGCTGCTGCGCGGGCGCCACCGGTTTCGCCTGCTGATCAACGCCCGCCGCTCGGCGGAATTGCAGAAAACGCTGCGCGAGTGGCTGGAGCCCCTCCAGTTCCCCCGCGGCGTGCGGGTGAACATCGACATCGATCCGTACTCTTTCGTGTGAATCGCGTAGCAATGACCGTCGTCCCGGACTTGATCCGGGACCGCTGGCAGTTCTTTAGGCGATAGCTTGCGCCAAGGCGCTCTACTGCAAGGTGGGCTGTTCATGGCCAGCGGTCCCGGATCAAGTCCGGGACGACGAATTTCAAATCCTCGACGGCAGTTTCACCGCCGTTCGCGCTTCAGCAGTTCGCGCTTGATCGCCTCGCCATAGGCATAGCCGCCGATCGTGCCGTCAGAACGCACCACCCGGTGGCATGGGATCAACACCGCCACGTTGTTCGCGCCGTTGGCCGAGCCCGCCGCGCGAACCGCGCCCGGCTTGCCGACCGCCGCCGCGATCTGGGCGTAGCTGCGCGTCTCGCCCGGAGGAATACGCTGCAACTCCCGCCAGACCGCCTCCTGAAAAGCCGTGCCCTGCACATCGAGCGGGATTGCCCGCGACTGTCCCGGCTGCTCGACCGCCGCGACCACGCTGGCGAGCAGGCTCTCGAACGCCGCCCCGCCCTCGATCAGTTCCGCCTGGGGGAACCGCCCGGCAAGGTCGTCGCGCCCTTCCTCGAAGGAAAGGCGGCAGACCCCCTTCTCCGTCGCCGCGACCAGCATGCGTCCCAGACTGGTCGGCACCACGGCCCAGTGGATCGTGACTCCCTTCCCCCCATTGCGCCAGGCCGAAGGCACCATGCCCAACCTGCCCTCGCTCGCCTCGTAGAACCGGGAACTTGCGCCGAACCCGGCCTCATAGATCGCCTCGGTCACGCTCGCGCCGTCGCTCATCGCGTTCGCCGCCCGCTCGACACGCCTTGCCCTGAGATATTCCGACGGCGAGAGGCCCACCGAGCGCTTGAACACGCGCTGGAAATGCGTCGGGCTATAGCCGACCGCCTCAGCCAGCTCGGTCAGACCCGGCGCTTTCTCATCGCCCCCATCCAGAACCCGCAGCGCGGCCGCCACCGCTTCCTCGTCGCGCGATACATCGTTGGGCCGGCACCGCAGGCACGCCCTCAGGCCGAACCGCTCCGCCGCGCCGGCATCGGCGAAGAAGCGCACGTTCTCGCGCCGAGGGTGCCGGGCCGAGCAGGACGGACGGCAATAGATCCCCGTCGTCAGCACGCCCGTAACGAAGCGCCCGTCGAAGGTGCGATCCCGCGCCTCGACGGCCCGCCAGGCGCGGTCGTCGCTCACACCGCTCTCGCTCCTGCTCATCTGGCTCCTCCGCCGATCTTCCTCCGGCCAACCTGCTTCCGGCATGCTCCCGATCGTCTCTCCGCCGTATATCGCATCGGCGGTATATGGCGATCCCGTGGCATCGTTGATTCGATACGTCATGGCAAACTCCGCTCCATCGTTTGTCATGACCTTGCAACAGCCGCCCAAGCGATACTTCCCGTCCCTTGCTTTTAAAGCGCTTTCCCGCTCGTTGTCCCCAGCCAGTCTCCCACAGCTTGCATCATGACACTATCGTCGCTATGCGCGCCCCGTCTGCGGGCCGGGGGGCACGTCATTGTCGTGCGCCCCAAAGTGTCCCAGCCCACCCGATGTAAGGATAGGACACGCGTGGAGAATTCCGGCGGCATCAAGGCCAGCTTGCAAGGACGCTACGCTTCGGCGCTGTTTGATCTTGCCAGCGAGAACGGCACCGTAACGACGGTCGAATCCGACCTCGAGAAGATCGGCCTCGCTGTCCGCGAAAGCGGCGATCTGGCAGAGCTGATTCGCAACCCAGAAGTCAGCCGCAAGGCTGCCGGCAAGGCCATCGAAGCCGTTGCCGACGTGCTTGGCCTCGCGCCGCTGACGAAGAATTTCCTGGGCGTGCTCGCGGCCAACCGCCGCCTCTTCGCCCTGCCCGATATCATTCGCGCCTTCGCCTCGATCGCCGCCGCCCAGCGCGGTGAATCGACTGCCGAGGTCACTTCCGCGCACGCGCTGACCGACCAACAGGTCGAGGAACTGCGCCAGAAGCTGGAACTGCGCGAAGGCCGCAAGGTCAAGGTCACGACCACGGTCGACCCCGACCTGCTCGGCGGTCTGGTCGTCACCATCGGGTCCAAGCGTATCGACAGCTCGATCCGCACTCGTCTCAATTCGCTCGCCCAGGCCATGAAGGGCTAAGAAAGGCAGAACAATGGATATCCGCGCAGCAGAAATCTCGAAGGTCATCAAGGACCAGATCGCCAGCTTCGGCACCGAAGCCCAGGTTTCCGAAGTCGGCTCGGTTCTGTCGGTCGGTGACGGCATCGCCCGCATCCACGGCCTCGACAAAGTCCAGGCCGGTGAAATGGTCGAGTTCGCCAACGGCGTTCAGGGCATGGCCCTCAACCTCGAAGCCGACAACGTCGGCGTCGTGATCTTCGGCTCGGACGCCGAAATCCGCGAGGGCGACAGCGTCAAGCGCACCAACACCATCGTCGACGTTCCCGTCGGCAAGGGCCTGCTCGGCCGCGTGGTGGACGCCCTCGGCAACCCGATCGACGGCAAGGGCCCGATCGTCGCCGAGAAGCGCGCCCGCGTCGAAGCCAAGGCGCCCGGCATCATCCCGCGCAAGTCGGTGCACGAACCCGTGCAGACCGGCCTCAAGGCGATCGACGCCCTGGTTCCCGTGGGCCGCGGCCAGCGCGAACTGATCATCGGTGACCGCCAGACCGGCAAGACCGCCGTCGCCATCGACACCTTCATCAACCAGAAGGAAGCGAACGCGGGCGACGACGAGAGCAAGAAGCTCTATTGCATCTACGTTGCCGTCGGCCAGAAGCGCTCGACCGTCGCGCAGATCGTGCGCCAGCTCGAAGAGAACGGCGCGATGGAATACTCCATCGTCATCGCCGCCACCGCTTCGGAACCCGCTCCGCTGCAGTACCTCGCGCCCTACACCGGCGCCGCGATGGGCGAATTCTTCCGCGACAACGCAATGCACGCCGTGATCGTGTACGACGACCTTTCCAAGCAGGCCGTCGCCTATCGCCAGATGTCGCTGCTGCTGCGTCGTCCTCCGGGCCGCGAAGCCTATCCGGGCGACGTGTTCTATCTCCACAGCCGCCTGCTTGAGCGCGCCGCGAAGATGAACGACGAGAACGGCAACGGCTCGCTCACCGCGCTTCCGATCATCGAAACCCAGGCTGGCGACGTTTCGGCCTACATCCCTACCAACGTGATCTCGATCACCGACGGCCAGATCTTCCTTGAAACCGGCCTGTTCTACCAGGGCATCCGTCCGGCCATCAACGTGGGTCTGTCGGTGTCGCGCGTCGGCGGTTCGGCCCAGACCAAGGCGATGAAGAAGGTTGCCGGCTCGATCAAGCTGGAGCTGGCGCAGTACCGCGAAATGGCGGCCTTCGCCCAGTTCGGTTCGGACCTCGACGCCTCGACCCAGAAGCTCCTCAACCGCGGTGCGCGCCTGACCGAGCTGCTCAAGCAGAAGCAGTTCTCGCCGCTGAAGTTCGAAGAGCAGACCGTGTCGATCTTCGCCGGCACCAACGGCTACCTCGACAACCTGCCGGTCGCGAAGGTCACCGAGTACGAAGCCGAAATGCTCAGCTTCATGCACGAAAAGCACGCCGACGTCCTCGCGCTGATCCGCACGACCAAGGACTTCGGCGACGAAGCCAAGAGCAAGACCAAGGCCGCGCTCGACGCTTTCGCCAAGCAGTTCGCTTAAGAGAAACCGTCATCCCGGCGAAAGCCGGGATCGCAGGCGGTCTTGAAGCAGCCTCGTAAAAAGGCCTTCGCTTCAAGACCGCCACCGGTCCCGGACCAGGTCCGGGAAGACGAAACGAGGAACAACGAGTGGCTTCGCTCAAGGAACTCAAGGGCCGCATCAACTCGGTCAAGTCGACCCAGAAGATCACCAAGGCCAAGCAGATGGTCGCCGCGGCCAAGCTGCGCAAGGCGCAGGCCGCCGCGGAGTCCGCGCGTCCCTACGCCGCCCGCCTCGCCGAAGTGATGGGCTCGCTCGCGAGCAAGATCACGGTCAGCGAAAACAGCCCCAAGCTGCTGGCCGGCACGGGTAGCGACAAGGTGCATCTGCTCGTCGTCGCGAACTCGGACAAGGGTCTGTGCGGCGCATTCAACTCCAACATCGTCAAGGCCGCGCGCCTCAAGGCGAAGGAACTGGAAGCGCAGGGCAAGACCGTCCTGTTCTACCTCGTCGGTCGCAAGGGCCGCGCGCCGCTGCGCCGCGAGTTCCCGAAGCAGATCGCGCACATGTTCGACACCACGGACGTGCGTGACCCCGGCTTCAACGAAGCGGAACGCGTCGCCAACGAACTCGTCGCCCTCTACGAGGCCGGCAAGTTCGACGTGGCGCACCTGTTCTACTCGAAGTTCCGTTCGGCTCTGGTGCAGGAACCGACCGACCAGCAGATCATCCCCGTTCCCGCGCCGAAGGCCGTTGCCGCCACGGCCGGTGCCGACGCGGTGACCGAATACGAGCCGGAAGAGGAAGAAATCCTCGCCGCGCTGCTGCCGCGCTACTTGCGCACGCAGCTCTTCGGTGCCCTCCTGGAAAACGCCGCCTCCGAACAGGGTGCGTCGATGACCGCGATGGACAACGCGACGCGCAACGCGGGCGACCTGATCAAGAAGCTGACCATCCAGTACAACCGCAGCCGTCAGGCCGCGATCACGACTGAACTCGTTGAAATTATCGCGGGCGCGGAAGCGCTCTAAGACATCGCAGGCAAGGACACCAAAATGGCCACCGCACCCGTGCTAAACCTGACCGCCACTGGCAAGATCAGCCAGATCATCGGCGCCGTCGTCGACGTCACCTTCGAAGGTGAACTGCCGGCGATCCTCACCGCGCTCGAGACCGAGAACAACGGCCAGAAGCTGGTTCTCGAAGTCGCGCAGCACCTCGGCGAGAACACCGTCCGCACCATCGCCATGGATGGCACCGACGGCCTGACCCGCGGTCAGCCCGTTGCCAACACCGGCAAGCAGATCTCGGTCCCCGTCGGTCCGAAGACCCTCGGCCGCATCATGAACGTCGTCGGCGACCCGATCGACGAACGTGGCCCCGTCGGTTCGGACATGTTCGCCCCGATCCACGCCGAAGCCCCGGCCTTCATCGACCAGTCGACCGAAGCCTCGATCCTGGTCACCGGCATCAAGGTCATCGACCTTCTCGCCCCATACGCCAAGGGCGGCAAGATCGGCCTGTTCGGCGGCGCCGGCGTGGGCAAGACGGTTCTCATCCAGGAACTGATCAACAACATCGCCAAGGGCCATGGCGGCGTCTCGGTCTTCGCGGGCGTCGGTGAACGTACCCGTGAAGGCAACGACCTCTACCACGAGTTCCTCGACGCCGGCGTTATCGCCAAGGACGCCGAAGGCAACGCCACCTCGGACGGTTCGAAGGTCGCTCTCGTGTTCGGCCAGATGAACGAACCGCCGGGCGCCCGCGCTCGCGTCGCTCTCTCGGGCCTGACCATGGCCGAGTACTTCCGCGACCAGGAAGGCCAGGACGTTCTGTTCTTCGTCGACAACATCTTCCGCTTCACCCAGGCGGGCGCGGAAGTGTCGGCTCTGCTCGGCCGTATTCCTTCGGCCGTGGGTTACCAGCCCACCCTGTCGACCGACATGGGCCAGCTGCAGGAACGCATCACCTCGACCACCAAGGGTTCGATCACCTCGGTCCAGGCGATCTACGTTCCCGCGGACGACCTTACTGACCCGGCGCCGGCTGCCTCGTTCGCCCACTTGGACGCAACGACCACGCTGAACCGCGCCATCTCGGAACTGGGCATCTACCCGGCCGTCGATCCGCTCGACTCGACCTCGCGCGTTCTCGAGCCCCGCGTTGTCGGTGCCGAGCACTACGAGACCGCCCGCCGCGTCCAGGAAACCCTGCAAAAGTACAAGTCGCTTCAGGACATCATCGCGATCCTGGGCATGGACGAGCTTTCGGAAGAAGATAAGCTCACCGTCGCCCGCGCCCGCAAGATCCAGAAGTTCCTGTCGCAGCCGTTCCACGTCGCGGAAGTCTTCACCGGCATCTCGGGCAAGTTCGTCCAGCTCGAAGACACCGTGAAGTCGTTCAAGGCCGTCGTCGAAGGCGAGTACGACCACCTTCCGGAAGCAGCCTTCTACATGGTCGGCGGCATCGACGAAGCGGTCGAGAAGGCCAAGAAGCTGGCCGAAGAGGCGTAATCGATCATGGCTCTGCACTTCGAACTCGTCACGCCGGCCAAGCTCGTCCGCTCGGAAGACGTCCACATGGTGGTCGTCCCCGGCACCGAAGGCGAGTTCGGCGTGCTGGAGGGCCACGCGCCCTTCATGTCGACGATCGCCGACGGCGCGCTCAAGGTCTATAAGACCGACGGCGGCGCACCGGAAGAAATCCGCATCACCGGCGGCTTCGCCGAAGTGGGCGACAAGGGCCTGACCGTGCTCGCCGAGCACGTGGCCTGACGCCTACCGGCTGATTGCCGAAGAAAAAGGGCGTCGCCGGTAAATCCGGCGACGCCCTTTTTCGATTCGGCCCTGCTTGGTTTCTTCCTGACTATGCCTTCCTCCAGTCAGCCGCGCCGCGCAGTGGGAGCGTGGAAATCGGCGGGCTTTTTCGCGATCCAGCTCAGAAACCGGCGAATTTTCTCATGCTCGCGCAGGGCGTCGGCGCGCGGCGGCAGGCGAGCCAGTTCGGCGTTGGAGAACGTGGCGTGAATGGTGCGATGGCAGATCGGGTGCAGAGGCACGGTTTCCCGCCCGCCACGGCTCTTGGGCACGGGATGATGCCATTCCACCCGTCGGCCGAGAGGGCGGTCGCAAAGCCAGCAGGATTCGCGCGCTCCATCGGTCTTACAAAGATTCACGCGCCCTCCGATCCAGCCCACCATTAGTAAGTTATCAAAGTTTCAACCTTAATCCTGCGCACAATCGCGGGACATCGTCACGATCGGTGCCAAGGGGGGCAGCCGTGCCGATGTTGAAAGGGTTGACGAAGAAATGACTGCATTCGGGCGACGCAACGGTATCGGCGGCTTGGGCCAGGGCGCCCGGCCCGCGTTCGGCGTGGCCAAGCCTTTGAAGGTCGGCGCCGAGGCCCCTTCGCCGGGCGCGGCCGATCCCTTTCCCCTGCCCTCCGCCGATGCCCCGCCTACCCAGAACCTGCGGGCCCAGAACCTGCGAGAAGATGCCTTGGCCCGCCTGGCGGATCGCGCCAACGCCGTGCATGATGGCCAGTCGGAGCAGAGCGGCTTCGAGGCCTCGATCCATAAGATCAAGGAGCAGGTGCTCCCACGCCTGCTGGAGCGCGTCGATCCAGAGGCCGCCGCAACGCTCACCAAGGACGAACTGTCCGAGGAATTCCGCCCGATCATCATGGAAGTTCTGGCCGAGCTCAAGATCACCTTCAACCGGCGCGAGCAGTTCGCGCTGGAGAAAGTGCTGATCGACGAACTGCTGGGCTTCGGGCCGCTGGAAGAGCTGCTGAACGATCCCGACGTGTCTGACATCATGGTCAACGGTCCGAACCAGACCTACATCGAGAAGAAGGGCAAGCTGCTCCTCGCCCCCACCAAGTTCCGCGACGAGCAGCATTTGTTCCAGATCGCCCAGCGCATCGTCAACCAGGTGGGCCGCCGCGTCGACCAGACGACGCCGCTGGCCGACGCCCGCCTCAAGGACGGCAGCCGTGTCAACGTGATCGTGCCGCCGCTCTCGCTGCGCGGCACCGCCATCTCCATCCGCAAATTCTCCGAGAAGCCGATCACCATCGACATGCTCCGGGAATTCGGATCGATGAGCGACAAGATGGCGACCGCACTCAAGATCGCCGGCGCCTGCCGCATGAACATCGTCATTTCGGGCGGCACCGGCTCGGGCAAGACGACCATGCTCAACGCACTGTCCAAGATGATCGATCCGGGCGAGCGCGTGCTGACGATCGAGGATGCGGCCGAGCTGCGGCTCCAGCAACCACACTGGCTGCCGCTCGAAACCCGCCCGCCCAACCTTGAGGGACAAGGCGCGATCACCATCGGCGATCTCGTCAAGAACGCCCTACGCATGCGACCCGACCGTATCATTCTGGGCGAAATCCGCGGCGCCGAGTGCTTCGACCTGCTCGCCGCCATGAACACCGGCCACGACGGTTCCATGTGCACGCTCCACGCCAACTCCCCTCGCGAATGCCTGGGCCGCATGGAGAACATGATCCTGATGGGCGACATCAAGATCCCCAAGGAAGCTATCAGCCGCCAGATCGCGGAATCCGTGGACCTCATCGTGCAGGTGAAGCGCCTGCGTGACGGTTCGCGCCGCACCACGAACATCACCGAAGTGATCGGCATGGAAGGCGACGTCATCGTCACCCAGGAACTCTTCAAGTTCGAGTATCTGGACGAAACCGACGACGGCAAGATCATCGGTGAATATCGCAGTTCGGGCCTGCGCCCCTACACGCTGGAAAAGGCCCGCCAATTCGGCTTCGACCAAGCCTTCCTCGAAGCCTGTCTCTAACCGCGGAACAAATCCTTCCCCGCCACGCCGAGCAGCAACACGGCTGCCATCAGCGCGAAGAAGAACACGGACGTCCAAGGCATGAAGCCCACGCGGTCCAGATCGGTCCGCTTCATGCGTCGGCGGTCTCCGACCCAGGCCAGAACGGCCACGGCTGCCGCAATGGCGCCAGCGAACGCCATGATCTTGTCGGAATCGGTCATCGGGCGCCTTTGCCGTGTTCGGCATCGAAAGCAAAGGCCTGCCTGCCAGGACTGTCGGGGAAATGCCCCGTAGCAAGTGATCCTGCTTCCTCTGACCTGACCGGGAACCGCGCGCCCGACCACGAGTTCCACCCTTCGCTCCCCGCGCAATGCCGGGGTCCAGTAGGATAAGGAATTCAAGCAATGGTCAAGAAACTCGTTCTCGCCCTGGTGGCTGGCAGCATCGTCGTTTCGGCATCGGCCTGCAACACCGTGAAGGGTGCCGGCAGGGACGTCCAGTCGGTCGGTCAGGCCGGGGAAGACGCCATCAAGTGATGTGAAGGCGAATGCCGTTTCCATGCCGACGCGGCGTGACGCCGCGCCGGTATGGCGAGGCGTGACAGCAGGCCCCTTCCCCTCGATTTCCGGATGCACTAGCGACGGATCGAAGCGCTCGTTCGGAGTGCCATGTTTGGAAGGGTCAAAGCAGTCATGATCAGGAAAGTGGCTCTGGCGCTGGCGGTTTCGAGTTTCGTGCTTGGAGCAGCAGCCTGCAACACCGTGCGCGGGGTCGGCCAGGATATCGAATCCGTCGCAAATTCGGTCGATCGCGCAACCTGACGCGCACGACTGGTCCCTGAGATCGGCATTTGCTGAACAAAATTGCGGCGCGAAGCGGGAATTCCGCTTCGCGCCGCACGCGTTTTCGAAAACTGCGTTCGAAGTTCAGTTACTCATGAGATGACCGGCGACGATAGCGCGTGCACGTTGCCAAAGCACCAGCCTGCTGACCACCACCATGCCCAGAAGCAGGCCGAGTATTGCGTCGGTCATGATCAGGGCATTCGCTGCGGGATGGGCCGCGCCCATCGTCATGCCGCCGGGCAGGATCAGACGGCGCGCATCGAACACGCCCAGAAGCAGGATCAGGGCCAGCGGCGACTGGCGCATCATCACGCGTGCGCCATCACCCTGTCCCTCGACATGAAGCCGCATGAGGCGAGAGCGCTGCATGCCGATGCCCCCTCCGATCGCGAACCCCGCCCCTAGCGCCATCCACCCAAGCAGGCTGGGTGGCATAGCGTAGAGCGCCAGACCAACCGCCACCGTGACGATCGACGGCGCTATCCAAAGCAGCGGGAGACGGAGCGGCCGGGCTCTTTCAAGGCTGCGGAAACGCCAGGCCATGATCCCGGCGAATATCAGCAGCGGCAGCCAGGCCGCGTATCCGTCTCCCCCCATATGGCTCAGCTACCGCCGAATTCGCTCAGCGAAGGGGTGGCCGGTTCGCCCGGCGTTCCCTGCCACACGAGCACCGGCTTGCGGGCCGCGAGCGTTTCGTCAAGACGGCGGCGCGGCGCGAAGTGCGGCGCGCTGTGGAGGCTCCCGTCGCCATCCTTGGCACGCTGGGCAAGGCTGCGCAGCGAACCGATGAAGCGATCGAGGCCGGCCTTGCTTTCCGTCTCGGTCGGCTCGACGAGCATCGCGCCCTTCACCACCAGCGGGAAGTAGACCGTCATCGGGTGGAAGCCCTCGTCGATCAGGCCCTTGGCGATGTCCAGCGTGGAGAAGCCCTCGGCCAGACCGGCGTCGCTGAACAGCGCCTCGTGCATGCACGGGCCGCTCTTGGCGAAGGGTGCCGGCAGCAGATCCTCGCACGAACGCAGGACATAGTTGGCGTTGAGCACCGCATCCTCGGCCACTTGGCGCAGACCGTCCGCGCCGTGGCTGAGGATGTAGGTCAGCGCACGGGTGAACATGCCCATCTGCCCGTGGAATGCGACCATGCGGCCGAAGGCCTGCTCATGGCCCTCGCCCGCGTTTTCCTCTTCGACGAGGTGGAGTCTACGACCATTGGGCCCATCTTCACCGCGGCTGACGAAGGGCAGCGGCGCGAACGGCGCCAGCGCTTCGGACAGCACGACCGGGCCGGCACCGGGGCCGCCACCGCCGTGCGGGGTGGAGAAGGTCTTGTGCAGGTTGATGTGCATGGCATCGACGCCAAGGTCGCCGGGGCGCACCTTGCCGACGATCGCGTTGAAGTTCGCGCCGTCGCAATAGACGTAGCCGCCCGCCGCGTGAACCGCGTCACCGATCGCCTTCATCTCCGGCTCGAACAACCCGCAAGTGTTCGGATTGGTGATCATCACGCCCGCGACGTTCGGGCCCAGCTTGGCCTTGAGCGCCTCGACATCGACGCGGCCTTCCGGGGTCGCCGGGATCGACTGGACCTTGAAGCCCGCGAAAGCGGCGGTCGCCGGGTTGGTGCCGTGGGCGCTCTCGGGCACCAGCACCACGTCGCGCTTCTCCCCGCGCGCGTCGAGCGCGGCGCGGATGCAGAGCAAGCCGCAAAGCTCGCCGTGCGCGCCGGCCTTGGGGCTCATCGCCACCGAGGCCATGCCGGTCAGCGTGATCAGCCAGTCAGCCAGCTGCTCGATCACTTCCAGCGCGCCCTCGACCGTCTTCTGCGGCTGGAGCGGGTGAACGTCGGCAAAGCCCGGCAGGCGAGCCATCTTCTCATTCAGGCGCGGGTTGTGCTTCATTGTGCACGAACCGAGCGGGAACGGCCCGAGGTCGATCGCGTAGTTCTGGCGCGACAGACGGGTGTAGTGGCGCACGGTTTCGGGCTCGGTCAGGCCGGGCAGCGCCGGCGCCGACTTGCGCAGGAACTTCGACAGGCCAGCAGCCGCCGGACGGCTGGGCTTGTCGAGATCGACGCCGCACTTCTCGGACGAACCGAGTTCGAAGCTCAGCGCTTCTTCCAGCATCAGGCCATAGTCGCCAGAGGCAGTCTTGAAGCCAGCGCCCTCACCGGCTTCACCCATGCTCGGGCGCCAGCCACTTGCGTTTACCGCGTTCATGCCAGCACTCCTTCAAGCTCACGGGCAAACACTTCGATATCCTCGTCGGTCACGGTCTCGGTCGCCGTCACCAGCAGGCCCTTATGCAGATCGCTGTCATCGGGGAACAGGCGGCCGAGCGAGACACCGCCCAGCACCTTGCGATCGGCGAGGTCACGAACCACTTCGCGGGCGTCGCGGGTCAGGACCAGCGTTGCCTCGTTGAAGTAGGCGTCGTTCAGCACCGTCACGCCCGGCACCTTGGCCAGACGCTCGATCATCGCCTGCGCCTTGTCGTGGTTCACGGCGGCAAGCTGGGCAAGACCTTCACCGCCGAGCAGGGTCAGGTGAATGCTGAAAGCCAGCGCGCAAAGCCCTGAATTGGTGCAGATATTGCTGGTCGCCTTCTCGCGGCGGATATGCTGTTCGCGCGTGGAGAGCGTCAGCACGAAGCCACGCTTGCCTTCGGCGTCCACGGTCTGGCCGCAGAGACGGCCCGGCATCTGGCGCACGAACTTCTCGCGGCAGCCGAACAGGCCCAGGTACGGGCCGCCGAACTGGAGGCCGACGCCGATCGACTGGCCTTCGCCCACGACGATATCGGCACCCAGCGCGCCCGGCGCCTCGATCATGCCCAGTGCCACCGGCTCGGTGACGACCACCACCAGCAGCACGCCCTTGGCATGCGCGGCGTCGGCAATCGCTGCGAGGTCCGGAATGCGTCCCATGATGTCGGGATACTGGACGACGACGCAGGAGGTCTTGTCATCGATCGCCGCGATCACCGCCGCATCGTCCGCGTGGGCCACCAGTTCGGGCTTCAGCGAGACGATGTCGTCCTCAGTGAACTTGGCCATCGTGCGCACCACTTCGGCGTAGTGCGGGTGAAGACCGCTGGACAGCACCGCGCGGGTCTTGCGGGTGATGCGGCTGGCCATCAGGATCGCTTCCCAGCAGGCAGTCGAGCCGTCGTACATCGATGCGTTGGCGATGTCGGTGCCGAACAGGCGCGCGACCTGGGTCTGGAACTCGAACAGCACCTGCAGAGTGCCCTGCGCGATTTCCGGCTGATAGGGCGTATAGGCGGTCAGGAACTCGCCGCGCTGGATCAGGTGATCGACCGAGGCCGGAACGTGATGGCGATATGCGCCCGCGCCGATGAAGAACGGCGCCGTTCCGGCCGAGAGGTTCTTGGCCGCAAGCGCGGACATGTGCCGCTCCACCGCCATTTCGCTGGCATGGGCGGGCAGCCCCTCGATGGGGTCGGAAAGCCGGGCCTCGGCGGGCACGTCGACGAACAGGTCGTCCACCGTGTCGGCACCGATGACGCCGAGCATCTCGGCACGATCGGCGGGAGTCAGGGGCAGGTAGCGCAAGCGGCGATACTCCGTGAATATATCTTTAAATCAGAGGCTTTCGACGTACTGCTTGTAAGCAGCCTCATCCATCAGCGCTTCGAGTTCCGAAGCGTCCGACAGGGTGACGCGGAACAGCCAGCCACCGGTCTCGGCCTGGGTGTTGACCAGTTCCGGCTCGTCGGAGAGCGCGCTGTTGGCTTCGGCGATCGTGCCCGAAACCGGCGTGTAGACGTCCGATGCGGCCTTCACCGAATCCACCACGGCAACGGAATCACCCTTGCCGAAAGCAGCGCCGGCTTCCGGCAGATCGACGAAGGTGATGTCGCCAAGCTGGCCCTGTGCGTAATCGGTGATGCCCACGGTGCCGAGGTCACCCTCGATTTCGATCCACTCGTGTTCCTGCGAGAAATAACGGGTCATGGGTAGGTATCCTCAGCGGTGATAGCGGTTGGGGACGAAGGGCATGGCTGCGACTGTGGCGTCGAGCTTCTTGCCCCGCAATTCGATGGAAAGGGCCGTGCCGTCGGCAGCAACGGCTGCATCGACATAGGCCATAGCGATGGGATGCTGGAGCGACGGCGAAAAACCGCCTGAAGTGACAACGCCAACTTCCTGTTCGCCATGGAAAACCTTGGCGCCTTCGCGCGCGGCCTGACGGCCATCGAGCTTGAGCCCGATGCGCTTCTGCGCGGTGCCCTCGGCAAAGTCTCGCTGAACGCGTTCGCTGCCCGGAAAGCCGCCTTCGAGACGGCGGCGCTTGTTGATGCCGAAGGCAAGACCGGCATCGACAGGGCCGCGCTCGGGATCCATGTCATGGCCGTAGAGCGGCAGACCGGCTTCCAGGCGCAGCGAGTCCCGCGCGCCGAGGCCGATCGGCTTCACTTCCGGTTCGCCGCAGAGCAGGTCCGCGATCATGGCGGCGGATTCGCCGGGAATGGCAATCTCGAAGCCATCCTCGCCGGTATAGCCCGAGCGGCTGATCCAGGCATCGACGCCGCCCAGCTTGAATGCGCCGCCCTTCATGAAGGTCAACGCGGAAACGCCCGGCGCATGACGCTCCAGCGCCTCGGCGGCCTTCGGCCCCTGAAGCGCCAGAAGGGCGTTTTCGTCGAGGTGGTTGAGCGTGATGTCGTCCGGCAGATATTCGCGCAGGGTGCCGATATCGTCCCACTTGGTGGCGCCGTTGACGACGAGGTAGAAGCCGCTTTCCCAGCGCGTGACCATCAGGTCGTCCAGGATACCGCCGTTTTCATCGAGCAGGAGCGAGTAGCGCACCGAACCCGCCTTCAGGGTGGACAGGTCGATCGGCAGAGCGGCTTCCAGAGCCGGCTCCACGCCCTCGCCTGAAATGTAGAGCTGGCCCATGTGGCTGACGTCGAACAGCCCGGCGCTTTCGCGGGTCCAGAGGTGCTCGGCCATGATGCCCTCATACTGGACGGGCATCATGTAGCCGGCAAACTCGACCATGCGGCCGCCTCGCTCGCGATACCAGCCGTTCAGCGGCAGCAGCTGCGGGGCAAGTTCTTCGGGTTCCTGATCGGAATCGGAAATCGGATATTCGCTCAAGACATGACTCCGCACAGTTCGGTACACCATTCCAGGTGCCCCCTCTGTCACGGAAACCTGAGAGCTTCCCTCGACAAACCCATGACAGGCAGGCCAAAGTTACACCGTCGGCGGCCTCATCCCGAAGGATGCGACACTTTCCAGAGTCTCGCTATCGACGCTGCGCGGTCCTTTTGCCTGAGAGATTCCGGGGCGGTTGCTCCTTCGGCGCCTACCTTTTCGCGAATGCGAATCAGCAGGTCTCTCCCGCGCTGTCAGCGATGTTTTTCACTTGGTTGAGGTGCGGCGGCAAGTCAACGCAATCGCGCTGCAACGCACTACAATTTCCACGAATAACCGGGGTGTATACCTAAGCCGGACAAGGTTGGACCGGGCGGTTCCGCAGAATTTCGGCCATGGAATCGTGCTCGTGAACGAAGTGGCCCGGCGTCCTATCCGCGCTGAGGGCGAGAACCACCTGCGCCAGCCGGACCGCTGCAATCGACCGGAACCGGCGCAGTCTGGCGTGAAACACCAGCATATCCGCCAGCGGCGCAACCACCTGCCCGGCCTTCTCCAGCGGGCGATCTTCCAGGCGCTTGCCCCGCAGCAGACCCGGCCGAAGCACGTCCAGGCGCGCAAAACCCATTTGGCCGAGCGCCTGCTCCACCT
This sequence comes from Novosphingobium sp. ZW T3_23, assembly GCF_044987305.1. Lineage (NCBI taxonomy): Bacteria > Pseudomonadati > Pseudomonadota > Alphaproteobacteria > Sphingomonadales > Sphingomonadaceae > Novosphingobium > Novosphingobium sp. ZW T3_23. The sequence goes on along the minus strand of NZ_JBJDRF010000004.1, from coordinate 963 downwards.
CACCCTTGGTTCGCAGATACACGTTGGTGCTTTCAGGGTCGGCACCCACCGAGGAAACCAGGATCATGCGGTCGATCCCCGCCTGGCGCGCCGCACGCGCGGTATCCAGCACAAGGTCGTGATCGACGGCCCGAAACGCCTCGTCGCTGCCGGCAGCCTTTCGGGTCGTGCCGAGTGCGCAGACCAGCACGTCTGCATGGGCCGCCTCGATCAGGTCCGGCCAGTCGGCGGTCGACCCCACGAGTATTTCCAGTCGCGCCCCTTTCGGCAGGGGAACCTCGCGCCGGGCCACGCCGATGACACGCAGGTGGCCGCGGCCGATGCTCTGCTCGATCACTGCCGAACCGACAAGTCCGCTGGCGCCGACGAGGCAGATCCGTCGCCCCGCCGCAATCGTTTCAGACATTGCGCAGGCCTTCGGGCGTGCGGCCGTAAATCTGGCCATGGCAGGAGATGGCGTAGCGGTCCGTCATGCCGGCGATGTAATCGGCGATGTGGCGGCTGCGCGCGGGCTCATGACGCGGCAGGCCGTCGATCCAGCTTTCCTCCATCAGGACCGGCTCCTGCGAGTAGGCGGAATAAAGTTCCGCCAGCAGCGCGCGGGCGCGACGGGCGGTTTCAAGCTGCTCGGGATGGTAATAGAGCTTCTCGTACATGAACCGCTTGAACTGGCGCTCGCCCTCCTCGACTTCCGGCGAGAAGGCGACGAGTTGACGACCGGCGCCGCGCACCTGATCGATGCTTTCGATCCCGACGAGGCGCTTCTGCGTTTCCGCCAGCAAGTCGTTGACCATGAAGCCGATCTGGCTGCGGATGAGTTCCGACAATTGCCGATCGCGCGGCGCATGGGGATAGCGACGCTCGACTTCCGCCCAGCGCGCAGCGATGAATGGATGCGCCAGCAGTTCGTCCAGATCGAGGAAGCCCGCGCGCAGGCCGTCGTCGATGTCGTGATTGTCGTAG